>JAJYGS010000103.1 GCA_021785055.1 Nitrospirota bacterium
ATTTTCTTTATGACCGATTCGTTGGAGAATTCGTTGCTCCGGACGTATATCTCCCCGACGATGCCGATAAGGGGCTTCTTGACGTCGTTCTTCGGCAGACCCTCAAAGGCGTCCCGCATGTCCCGGAGGGTCGGCTCCATCGGCAGGCCCTTCTCTATGGCGTTGCATATCCGTCCCAGGAACTCTTTGTGCAGGGCCTGGCCCGCGCCCTTTTCCTTCTCGTACGGGCGGCTCTCGTGCAGGCATTTGTTCAGGAGGTCCGTCGCCACTATGCCCTGCCAGGCGGCGCGCGCGAAGCTGCCCCCGACCATCCCCAGGTCCTTGTACAGGCCCTCGTCCTGGTTCGGGGCGTATATCGGCACGTCCGGGCAGCCGATTTCGTCGAGCACCAGGCGGTGGAGCATGTTGTACTGTCCGAAGCGGCAGGGGCCCGTGCCAGAGGGCATGAAAAACGCCGAAGCCGCCGGGTTAAAGCCCTTGCTTTCGCATATCTTCACCATGTCGCCCGTGGTGATGATGCAGGGATAGCACTCCTTCCCGGAGGTATGCCTCCTGCCGAGTTCGAGCGTGAGGGAATCCGGCGGCTCGGTCGGCTCGGCCTCTATGCCGTGCCGCCTGAACGCGGCGGCGAGCGCGAAGGCGTGGTCGCACATGCGCGGAATGAATATCTTCCGGGCACCGCCGTTCTTCGAGTACGACACCTGCCGTATCTTCTTCCTTTCGGTCTTGCGCATACCGACGTTTTCGATGGAGTCCAGGAAAGCCTCGCACCTCGTTATCGCGCCCGCGTCGGCGGAATGCTCGTCCACTTCGAGCTGGAGGTACGGCTTCTCGCCCATGACCTCCTTGAAGTATTTCGTCAGGAAGGAGTCCGGCCCGCAGCCGTAGTTCGTGATGTATAGCGCGTTGAGCCTTTTGTCTTCCCGGACTATCTCCGCCCCCTGGAGTATCCTCTGGCCGCTCCGCCAATACATGTTCGGCCAATCCCGGCTTATGTCGATGTCGCCTAAGCCCAGGAAATCGAGCGGCACTGCGGCGACTCCGAGGTTTCGGAGCTTCTCCGGGAGGTCGAGGTTCAAGCCTCCGTCGCAGCCGTTGTACGGCCTGCTGATTATGACTATCGCGCGGCCTTCCTCGCCCAGCGAGCCCAGGAACTCCGCCCCGGCTTCCCTGGCGCTCTCGTAAAATCCCTCCTGCGCATTCCGGCCCGCCTCAAGTGCGGACCTTATCCTGCCCATGCCTATCCCGTAATCGGAAAACGCGGCCTTCAGCTCCTTTGCCATCTCCCCCGCGCCATGCCCGAAGTCTATAGACGGCGCGATTAATTTAAGGCCCGTTATGGCCGCGGCAGCGAGATACGGGATGGTCTGGACGTACGGGCACGCAAGACCCCGCGTCTTCCCTCCGTCCTGCGCGAGGTTTATGAAGGAGGGCAGGAATATCCGCTCCACGCCCTTGTCGATCAAGTCAAGTATGTGTCCGTGGGCCATCTTTATGGGAAAGCAGGACTCGGCCCCCACCGCCTCCAGCCCCCGGCGGATGGTGGACTTGTTGGAGCGGTCGGAGAGGATTACCGTAAAGCCGAGGCCCTCCAGGAACGTCCGCCAGAACGGGAACTGCTCGTGGAAAAATAATGCGTATGGTATGCCTATTTTCGGGCCGGCCACCCGCGATGCAGAGTAGCCTTTAAGCAGCAGCTCCTCGCGCATGGCGAAAAGGCGCGGTAACCTGTTTTCGTCTTTCGCGGCCTTGCGTTTCACGTCGTATTTTTCGCAGCGAGAGCCGTAGAAGAGCCTGTCCTTCTCGCCCTCTATCGTCACCTGCCTTATCTCGCACTGGTTGGAGCAGCCCTTGCAGTCGAAAGACTTTACGCTGTAATTGCGCTCTCCCAGGTCGAAGCCCTTGAAGCCGCTGACCTTAAGCCCCGTCTGTCCGGCGTGTTTTTTCGCGATTAATGCCATGCCTATCGCGCCTGTCACGTCGTGGTGCGGCGGGACGGTAATGGGCTTGCCCGTCACGCTCTCGAACGCCGCCGCGACGCCCTTGTTGAACGCCACGCCGCCCTGGAAGAATATCCGGTCGCCTACCTTCTTGTCTCCCACTACCCTGTTCAGATAATTGTAAACTATTGAATAGCCCAGTCCCGCCACGAGGTCTTCCTTGGGCGCGCCCTTCTGCTGGTGAGAGACGACGGCGGACTCCATGAATACCGTACAGCGCTCGCCCAGGGATATGGGGCAGCGGGAAGAAAGCGACATCTCGCCGAACTGGTTCTTGATGTTTATGTCGAGCTTCTCCGCCTGCTCCTCCAGGAACGAGCCCGTCCCGGCGGCACATACCTTGTTCATCTCGAAATCCACCACGACCCCGTCCCGGAGGGAGATAAACTTGGAGTCCTGCCCGCCTATCTCGAATATCGTATCTACGGAAGGGTCTATGTCCGCCGCGGCGGTGGCCTGGGCGGTAATCTCGTTTTTCACAATATCCGCGCCTATGAAATCGGCTATCATATACCGCCCGGAGCCTGTCGTGCCCGCGCCCCGTATGGCTATCCTGTCCCCCATCTCCGCGCCGACCTCCCTGAGGCCCCGGCGCACCGCCTCAAGCGGCCTGCCCGCCGTCATAAGATAGCGTTTTGAGAGCACGCGTTTTTCTTTGTCTATGACAACGACGTTCGTGCTTATCGAGCCTATGTCCACGCCAAGGTATGCGTCGATCTTTTTATCGCCTTCGATATTGTGCACCTCGGAGAGCGGGCTTGAACGTATTAGGAACTTCTCGTCCGCCAATAGCGGCGCGAGGCCCTTGCCGCTGTAGCGGGAGACCTTCAGGTGCGCCCGCACCTTGTCCGCGCCGTGGAAGGCCCTGATTTCACCCTTCGCCCTCGCGTAAAGCGCCGCGCCCGCCGCCGTAAGGACGGAGAAATGCTCCGGCACGACTAAATCCTCCCCGGCCTCCATGACCTCCCGAAACGCCCGCACCATGCCCGCGTTCGCCGCCACTCCGCCCGCGAACATCACCTGGGGAAGCATCTTCTTGCCCCGGCCTATGGCGCTCTTGAAGTTCCGTGCGACGGCGAAGCAAAGCCCTGCTACTATGTCGTAGTCCGGAGTGGCGAGCTGCTGGAGGTGTATCATGTCGGACTTGGCGAAAACGCTGCACCGCCCGGCGATGCGCGGCGGGTTCAAGGACTTCAGCGCCAATTCCCCGAACTCGTCCTCGATCTTTATGTTCAGCCGCTCGGCCTGCTGGTCGAGGAACGAGCCGGTGCCCGCGGCGCATGCGGAGTTCATGGAGAAGTCCTTTAGCCTGCCGTTCTCCATGACGAGGAGCTTGGAGTCCTCGCCGCCCATTTCGATTACCGTTCTTACACGCGGGTAATATCTCCCGGCGGCGGCGGAAAGGGCCACGACTTCGTTGACGTGGGTAACGTCGAGTATGCTGGCCAGGAGCTTTCCGGCGGAACCCGTTACAACGAGCGGCGTGCCGTCGGGCAGGGCGTCCAGAAACTCAAGCGCGGCGGCGAGCGCCTGTCCGTAATGCCTTTTGTATCCTGAAGAGATGATGTTTCCGTCGGCCCCCAGAGTGACGGTCTTTACGCTGACGGAGCCAAGGTCGATCCCAACTATGCCTTCCGAAATCAAATTAAAACGCCTCCTTCGCTAATTGTCGTCCCGACCGAAGTGGAGGGACCTGCATTTGACTTTTAAAGTCAACTGTGGATTCCTCGACTTCGCTCGGAATGACAGCAAAAATCATATTTCCGGCAGCCGCCGCACCGCGTGCAGGACCTTCTCCCTTATGACGTCCGGCCCCGGAAGCTCCTGGATTAACTTCCCGTCGTGCATAAGCGGGAGCAGTATTTCATCCATTTCTCCGCCGCACTCGCAGCGCCTGTGTTTCTCCGTGAACGGGACGACCATGTCGCAAAGGCACGAAAGGCACCTGATGACGCTCTTGGCCCCGGAGGCCTTCCCGCGCTTTGAGACGGGCTTTCCGTTTATCTCCACTATGTCCATTGCGAAGTCCACCACGGGCGCGTTCGCAATGGATGTGCCGATGCCGTAGCCGTCCACGACCGGGTTTAAAACCGGGATGTCCCTCTCGGTTATCCCGCCGCTTACGAACAGCTTTACGTCCTTGTGGCCCCTTAAGTCAAGCTCCCACCGGACTTCTTCCAGGATGCGATAGAAATTTCCCCTGCGCGAGCCGGGCGTGTCCAGGCGCATGGCGTGAATCCTGTCGCCCATCGCCTCGGCCACGCGGACGGCCTCGAACTTCTCGTCGTTGAAGGTGTCGATAAGGACAGTCCTGTAGACGCTTTTCTCGATTACTTCGTCGAACGCCACTGCCGCGGCTTTTGTGTCTCCGAATATGAGTATCATCGCGTGCGGCATGGTGCCCACCGGGTCGTGCCCGATGAGCTGTGCGCTCTTCAGCACGGATACGCCGTCGCAGCCGCCGATGTATGCGTTTCGCTCTATCATCGGGGCGAGGACGGGGTGCATCCTGCGCGCGCCGAAGGATATTACCGGCCTGTCTCCGGCCAGCTTCTTTACGCGGGCCGCCTTCGCGGCGACGCCGGATGCCTGACAGACAAGCCCGAGTATGGCGGTCTCGTAATGGCCGAAATCCGTGTAATTTCCCTCCACCTCCATCACCGGCTGGTAGGGATAAAATGCCGTGCCCTCCGGCATCGAACGGACATTTACGGGAAGCCCCGACAGAAGCTCTACGACCTCCTCCACTCCCGCAAAGACCGCCCAATCCCAGCCGTCCGGAAGCGTCTTGGCGATTATCTCCATCCTGACCTTTGCGTCGATGCCTTTGGCCTTCAGGATGCGCATCGTGCGGTCGAAGTATACGTCGGTTACGAGTCCGGCCTTTACGTCTTTTGGATCAGCGGTATGGAACACCCTCAATACACCTCCGCCTTGATTACCTGTTCGAGCTCCCTTAGCGCGAACCCGTGCATCTCCATGTCAAGGCCCGCGGCGCAGTCCCTAGGCACGCGCACCTTGAACCCCCGGACCGCCGCTTCGACGGCGATAAGCATCACGCAGATATTCGTAACGCAGCCGGTTATCTTGACGGATCCGGCGCCCAGGCCCCGAAGCTTCTCCTCCAAGTCCGTATTATGGAACCCCAGGAGGGTCTTCTTATGGATAATTATATCCCGCGCCGAGGGTTTAAGCTCGTCTATTACCTCCGCGCCCGGCGAACCCTCGACGGCGTGCGGCGGCCAGCTTTTAAACTCGATGTCGTCCTTGTCGTGCGCGTCGCAGACATAGACCACCGGAGTCCCTTCCCGGCGCGCCCTGCCTATCTCCCGCCGGATATTCGGGATGACTGCACGCGTCATGGGGACGAAAAGCGGCGCGTCCTCGCGGCAGAAGTCGTTTAACATGTCTATGATTAAGAGGGCTTCGGGTTTTGCCATTTTCGCGCTGCGTGAGGATTCGGGCGCCCGCGGTTATGCGGAACTCTTATCAAGATAACAGAGAGGCATGGATTTTTCAAGATTAGGCATAAAAATAAAAGGCCGGAAATTTCCCGGCCTCGGATTATTTAACAGGCATATGAAAGGCGGATTCTTCGGCTGCCGCATAGGAATGACAGGGCCGACACGCGGTCGGCCCCTACTTAATCCCCTTTTTATTCCTGTAGTCAGAAATCGCGCTCTGGAGCGCCTCTTCGGCGAGCACCGAGCAGTGCATTTTCTGGGACGGAAGACCCCCAAGCGCCTCCGCCACCATCGAGTTGGAAATCTTCAGCGCGTCTTCGAGTTTCTGCCCCTTTACCATTTCGGTGACCATCGAGGACGTCGCAATCGCCGCGCCGCAGCCGAGCGTCTGGAACTTTGCGTCAACGATGGTGTCGTCCTTCACCTTGATGTAGAGCTCCATTATATCGCCGCATACCGGGTTGCCGACCTTCCCCACGCCGTCCGGGTCTTTCATCTCGCCGACATTCCGGGGATTCCTGAAGTGGTCCATCACTTTCTCTGAATATGCCATTTCTAAGACCTCGTCTCCTTTCAGGTTTTACGCCGTCTGCTGTTTTAGGAAATCCTTGTAAATCGGGCTGAAGCTCCTGAGTTTCTCCACGACCTTCGGGAGCGCCTCCAGCACCTTGTCCACGTCTTCCTCAGTATTTTCCCTGCCGAAAGACATCCGAAGCGCGCCGTGGCTCTTCTCCGGCGGGACGCCCATTGCCGCCAGGACGTGCGACGGCTCCAGCGCGTCGGAGGTGCATGCCGAGCCGGACGAGGCGCAGATGCCGTGCTCGTCCAGGCTCAGGATTATGGATTCGCCCTCGACGTATTCGAATATCACGTTAAGCGTCCCAGCGAGCCGCGCTGTCGGATGGCCGTTGAGCTTCACGTGCGGGACATTTGCCTTTATGCCCTCCCAGAGCCGCTCCCGGAGCTTCAGAAGCCGCGCCTCCTCAGACCTTCCCTCGGCGGCCATAAGCTCGGCGGCCTTGCCGAAGCCGACTACGCCGGGAACGTTCTCCGTTCCGGGCCTAAGCGAGCGCTCCTGGTGCCCTCCGAACATTATAGGCAGAATTTTGGTGCCTTTTCTGACGTAAAGCAGGCCCACTCCCTTCGGGCCGTAGATTTTATGCGACGAGGCGGATAAGAGGTCAACCCCCAGTTCGTTCACATTCACGGAGA
The DNA here is from genome assembly GCA_021785055.1 of Nitrospirota bacterium. Lineage (GTDB taxonomy): Bacteria > Nitrospirota > JACRHJ01 > JACRHJ01 > JACRHJ01 > JAKAHE01. The sequence goes on from JAJYGS010000103.1 coordinate 6,677, forward strand.
GCTTCCCGAAGCTCTGGACGGCGTCGGTGTGGAAGGTAATCCTGCGCGCCCTTGCCATCTTGCCTGTCTCGGCAATCGGCTGGATTGTGCCGACCTCGTTGTTTGCGTGCATTATGCTGATAAGCACCGTGCCGGGGGTGATTGAGCGCTCGACGTCTTCGGGATTCACCATCCCGTATTTGTCCACCGGCAGATACGTTACCTGCCAGCCCTCCTTCTCAAGGGCCTTGCAGGGGTTAAGGACCGCGTGGTGTTCGATCTTCGTCGTGATTATGTGGTTGCCCTTTTTCCTGTTCGCCCTTGCGACGCCCAGGACGGCGATGTTGTCGCTCTCCGTGCCGCCGCTTGTGAATATCACCTCTTCCCTGTTGCAGCCGAGAATTCCCGCCATGACGTCCCTGGCGTGCTCCATCTCCACATGGGCTTCCTGGCCGATGCAGTAAAGCGTGGAGGGGTTGCCGTAACAGCCCTTCAGCATCCTGCCCAGCGCCTCCGCGACCTCCGGCCTGACCGGGGTGGTGGCGTTATTGTCAAGATATATCCTGCCCATTACATTACGCTCCTTTCAAAATACCGAACAACTCTCCCTATTTCGTGAGCCTTTATATATACCTAATTCTAACCCTGAATGTCAACTATGTCTATAAAATTTCCTATTTTTTCACTTCTTTCCCCAGTATCTTCTCTATGGACGCCACCTTTCCCTCGATCCTGTTGCTCCTCGTTTTTCTGTCGTCGATGCTTATTTCCGTTATTACCCGCTCCGTCTGGCCCGCAAGGAGCTGGTGGCATTTTTTTATAAGCCCCATGACCTCGTCCCACTCGCCCTCCACGACCGTCCCCATCGCGTTTACCTTGTATGGCAGGCCGGATTCGTCCACCATCTTTATAACCTTCGCCACATGCTCGGATACGGACGCCCCGACCATCGGCCACATCGAAAATTCCACGACCATGACGCACCTCCATAAATGAACTGCAGGGCTGGTTACATGCCACGAGCTCGGCCACAATGGCCTGCTTTGGTTAGACCGTGGCTAAGAAACCGGCCCTGCAGGAGCGGACTGATAAGCTATTGTAATTTGTAAGTTTACCAGAGGAGACGAAGTCTGTAAAGCCGGTAGACCGGCTTCGGGCCAGGTAGACCGGCTTCGGACGCCGGATTGGTGGTTATTGACTCGCGGCCTTTGCCCGCGCCTGCTTCATCTGGTCTATCATGCGCCGCATCTGCACCTGCTGTTCCGGAGGCAGACTGTTCAGCCTGTCTTCCATCGCTTTTATCGTGGCGTCCATCTGTTGCAGCGCAGGGTTTTGCGCGCCGGAGGCAGTCGGTTGACTGCCGGCGTGAGATGTGGCGGTCGCTGCGGGAGATTTGTGTGCCTGCGCCTGCTCCGACTGCTTTATTAAGGGCTGCATTTTAGCCTGCCGGGCCGGGGACATTGTTTTCATCTGCTCTTCCAGCCGCTGAATCGTTTGAGCCTGCTGAGCGGCGGGGACGGCAAAAGCCGGTCCGCCCGCAGTCTGTGGAGCGAATTTTTTGGCCATGAAATAGACTGAGAGGCCCATGATTAAAAAAAAGGCTATAATGACGGCGTCTATGGTTCCGAACACGATCCAGGACTTGCGGGAAGGGAGGCCA
>JAJYGS010000086.1 GCA_021785055.1 Nitrospirota bacterium
CGCGTTCGTGCTGTCGTCGCTTTATCACGTCTTCGGCGTAAAGCAGCTCAAGGACATAGCCCGGTTCGCGCTCGTCTTTTCGTTTGCGCTCCTCCCGGTCGCGATGATGCCGCTTATGCTGCACCTCCAGCAGCCCTTCCGTGGCATAGAAGTCATGATGACCCCGCACTTTACATCCGCCATCGCGGCGTTCGGCATAGTCTTCTCGACCTATGCCGCAATCGTGGCTACGGAGATATGGTTCGTCTACAGGAAATATTTTGTCGAAACCGCCACGGCTCTCAAGAACAAGCCTAACAAGGGCCTTATAGACGGAATCCGTCAGCTTATATTCAGCGCCCTCACGCTCGGCGCGTGGGATATAAGCAAGGAGGCGATGGAAAAAGACCATAAAGCCATAGGCATAATGGCGGGCATAGGCATACCGGTCGCCTGCTTTCTGCACGGCTACGCCGGCTTTATCTTCGGCTCCGTCAAGGCGAACGCGCTCTGGATGACGCCGCTGATGCCTGTCATATTCATAATGTCCGCCGTCGTCTCCGGTATCGCACTCTGCCTGCTGGTCTATACAATCGTTATGGAGGGGCGCAAGAGGCTGGCGAAACTCAGGAAACCGGGAACTTATGGCTATCAGGACTTAAAGCACATAAGGGGCGTAGAAGACCACGAGGTAAAGCTCACCGCAAAATTCCTTAAGATATTTATGATATTGGCTTTCACCCTGGAACTCCTGGACCTGGTCTTCAGGGGATACACCGCAATGAAGTCCTGGGATGCGCTCCGGGCGGTAATTTACCAGAGGGATGCTTTCAAGGTCTTCGTCCTCCAGTACGCCATCGGGAACGTCTTGCCGTTCATTATGCTTCTCTGGCCGCGCCTTACGGTCAAGCGGGCGGCGATTGCATCGGTTTTCGTCCTGTTCGGCGTGTTTATGATGAGGTGGAACGTTGTCATCGGAGGCCAGGCGTTCTCGTCCACATTCCACGGCTTCATGGAATACAACTTCCCCTGGGTCCCGGTCAATGCCGAGACGATCAAGGAAGGTTGGCCGGGCGTGCTTTTGGTTGCGGTTACGCCGTTCGTTCTCTTCTACATACTGAACAAGTTCGTGCCTGTGTTCCTTATGGAGAAGGAGAAGGATGCATAACTCCTGATTTGCTTGCAATCTCACTGAAATTAAAATAAAATAATAGCCCGGCGGATAACCTCGCCGGGCTTTTTTATTGGTATAAAGGAGACAGGTTTTATGGAACCCAAAAGGCCCCGGTACGAAAAAAACAACGGCGATTTCCTCACAAAAGAGCAGTTCCTCGTAGACGAGCTGAAAGTCGGCGACACATGGCGGATGTTCCGGATAATGTCCGAGTTCGTGGAAGGCTTCGAGCAGATGCACGGCGTCGGCCCGGCGGTAACCGTCTTCGGCTCCGCCCGCTCCAAGTCCACAGATCTGCGCTACCAGACCGCCCGCCGCCTGGGCAAGATCATGGCGGAGAGGGGCATCACCGTCATCACCGGCGGCGGCCCCGGCATCATGGAGGCGGCAAACAGGGGCGCCTTCGAGAGCGGTGGCAAGTCCATCGGGCTGAACATCGAGCTTCCTCTTGAACAGGAGCATAACCCCTACCTCACCAAGGCCGTGCAGTTTCGGCACTTCTTCATACGCAAGGTCATGCTGGTGAAATACTCTTTCGGGTTCATCATATTCCCCGGCGGCTTCGGGACGATGGACGAGTGTTTCGAGGCCCTCACCCTCATCCAGACGATGAAAATACGCCCGATTCCGGTCATCATGGTGGACAGGAAGTTCTGGTCGGGGCTGTGGGGCTGGCTCTCCGACAACCTCCTCCGGGAGGCGACCATAAGCCCCGGCGACCTTGAGCTTATAACATTCCTCGACGAGCCGGAGGAGATAGCGGAGAGGGTAACCGAGTTCATCGAGCGGGGCACAATCGAGGGCAAGCGCCCCTGGGCCGGGCGATAATGAGCAAGAGCCGACTGCATAAATTCAATCCGGACTATACCTGGAGCGCGGTCGCAAGGGAGGCGTATAAGGGGGGCGGAGCCGGCCAACCGGCCTTCTGCGGCATAGACCGGCAGACCATCATCGGAATGAAGGGCGAGAGCGCGAAGTTCCACGTCCGCTATTTCGAGGTCGAGCCGGGCGGGCACAGCTCCCTTGAAAAGCACGAACACGAGCACGCCGTGATTTGCGTCCGGGGATCTGGCCGCGCGCTCGCCGGAGACAAGGTCTTCGAGGTGGGCTTCATGGACGCGCTATACGTCGCCCCGAACGAGCCGCACCAGCTTATAAACCCCGGCACAGAACCCTTCGGCTTCATCTGCATCGTGGATGCGGAAAGAGACAGGCCAAAGACGCTTGGCGAAGAAGAAATAAAAAAGCTGGACGAATCCGAAGAGACGCGCGGCAAGTTTATCGGGTATATAGAGGGGGATTAAAAAATTAATGGGATGTGTAGAAACAATTGCGGCGGTTGTAACTGCCCTATCTACAGTTGGTTTAGCTCTTATAGCATGGAAACAACTCGGAAAATACACACACCAAGTTGGTGCGGATTTTCTATATAAAATATCAAGGGACTTAGATGATTGGCTAAGCAATCATCCTGACGCGAGAAATTGGATTTTTAGCAAATCAGATAAAGAAAAAATTAGCAGAGAGAGATACGACGAGTGGGAATTTGATGATTTTTTAGGTTTTTTTGAAACTATTTGGAGCTTTGATAAAAAGAAATTGGTTGATAAAGAAATAGTTTACGACCTATTTAGTGATTATTTGATAGATGTCTATGAAGCAAATAATTTTGAAATTAAAAATTTAATTGAAGAAATGAGAAAAGAAGGCGAGGAAAACGATTTATATATAGGCGTAGAAGGATTATACAAAGAAATGAAAAAACGAGAAGCAGAAAAATAAAATGATTCTCCTAAAAAACCTCACCCTCTACGACGGCACCGGCTCGGACGGCTATCCCGCCGACATATTGATCGACGGCGAGAGGATTGCACGTATCGACGCTGATTTATCTGTACCCGATGCGAAAGTCATCGACTGCAAGGGCCTTGCCGCCGCGCCGGGATTTATCGACATTCACGCGCACTCGGAGTTCTCGCTCCTTGTCGAGCCTGCCGCGCCGTCGAAGGTTATGCAGGGCGTGACGACCGAAGTTTCCGGGAACTGCGGCATGTCCGCCGCGCCGCTCATCGGAGAAGCGGCCAAAGCGCGTCAGAGCGAATTCGCCGAGCTCGGAATCAAGCAGACATGGGAGAATTTTTCGGGATATTTTGATGCTCTCGATAGGTCGCGTATTGCGCTGAACTTCGCAACATACTGCGGTCACGGAAACCTGCGCGCGTCAGTCCTCGGATACGCGAATCGAAAACCGAACGAGGACGAGTTCCGGAAGATGGAGGCGCTGCTTTCTGCCGCTATGGAGGCGGGCGCGGTTGGCCTGTCCACAGGCCTGATTTATCCTCCCGGCGTCTACAGCGAAACAGGCGAAATTGTTCGGCTGGCGAAGGTCGCGGCGAGATACGGCGGCATATACACGAGCCACATGAGAAGCGAGGGCGCAAGAGTCGTCGAGGCGATTGAGGAGACCATAACCGTCGGACGCGAGGCCGAAATCCCGGTGCAGATCTCGCACCTCAAGACGGCGGGACCCGCCAACTGGAACAAAATATCGATAATCATCGATACGATAGAAAAGGCGCGCGCGGAAGGGCTGGACGTGACAGCAGACCGCTACCCGTATACGGCGTCGAGCACAGACCTCGACGCAATCCTTCCCGCATGGGCATACGAAGGGGGCAATGCCGAGGAAGTGAAGCGCCTCCAGGCGCCGGCGACGCGGGCGAAACTGCGCGACGAGGTGCTCTCCGGCCACCCCGTTCCGGAATACTGGAACCGCGTGATGATCGCATCGGTCGGCACGGAAGGCAACAGACTGCTTGAAGGCAAGACGCTGGCGGAAGCTGCGGCAATTCGCGCGCAGGAGCCGGTGGAGGCGCTTTTCGACATATTGATAGAGGAAGGTGCGCGCGCACAGGCGATTTATTTTTCAATGAGCGAGGACAACCTGAAAACCTTCCTGTCTCTGCCGTGGATGATGATTGGTTCTGATTCCACCGCGCGCGGGACGAGCGGCGTAACGAGGCAGGGCAAGCCGCACCCGCGCGGCTTCGGGAGTTTCGCGCGCGTCCTGGGGAAATACGTCCGCGAGGAAAAGCTGCTGAGTCTTCCGCAGGCGGTGCGGAAGCTGACCGGGATGGCTGCGGACAGGCTGAAGCTGAAAGACCGCGGATATATAAAAGAAGGCTTATATGCAGACCTGGTTGTATTCAATCCGTCAACGGTTGTCGATACGGCGGCGTTCGAGGACCCGTACCAATTTCCGCATGGAATAAAACATGTGCTGGTGAACGGCAGGTTCGCCGTGCGCGACGGGAAACAGACGGAACTAAGAGCGGGCAGGATATTAAGATAGCCCTCACCCCCGGCCCCTCTCCCAGTGGCGGGCGAGGGGTGGAGGATACATGCGTCCCATAATCGGCATAACCCAGGACATAGAATTCAAGGAGTCCGGTGGTTTCCGCGCATATCTCGACAAGAGCTACGCCGACGCCGTATACCGTTTCGGCGGGATGCCTTTTATGATACCCGTCGTAGAGGGCGCGTCCGTCCCGGAGGAATATGCGCGGAAAATCGACGGCCTGCTCCTCTCCGGCGGGGACGACATACACCCAAGATATTATTCGGAGGAGGTAATGGACGGCACGATGCTGTCTCCCGACTTAAGGACTGATTTCGACTTCGCGCTCCTCAGGGAGATGCTCGCAGCAGGGAAGCCGGTGCTTGGGATATGCCTTGGCATTCAATCGATAAACGTTTATTTCGGAGGCAAGCTCTACCAGGACATTCCCGCCCACAAAGAGAAGGGCAGGGACATCCGGCACATGGTGACGCTCGCGCGCGGGAGCCTGCTGAAGGAGATTCTCGGCGCGGAACGGCTGTCCGTGAACAGCTATCATCACCAGGCCGTAAGCAAGGTCGCGCCGGGGCTTAATCCTTCCGCCGTGTCCGACGACGGGATGGTGGAGGCCGTGGAGCTTCCCGGCGGAAGATTCGTCGTGGGCGTGCAGTGGCACCCGGAGCGAATGCAGGAAGAGGAGTCGTCGCGGCGGCTTTTCGAGGCGTTCCTGAAAGGATGCGTCATATAATTGCTCGGGCACATCAGCTAACTTCAGGTGACTCCCTTGTGTATTTCTAAATTCGCACGCTATGCCGGAAAAACTCCTCGGCTTCGCCTCGTCAGACAGTTTCTGGCATGGCCGCTTTGCTTCATTAAGAAATACAATCGCGGTCGCCGCATTTCCGTTCGCCGATATGCCCTCGCATTATTATCCGTCCTCCTTTTGGTTTCCTGCTCTACTAATAAAAACCCATCATATCTCCATCTCCGTCTGAGCGAAGACCCGACGACGCTCGACCCGGCGTATATCGTGGACGTGCAGGGAGGGGTAGTCGCCGCAAAGATATTCGACGGCTTGGTCTCATACGACGACAAGGCGCGGATAATACCGGGGCTGGCAAGCTCATGGAGCGAAAGCCCGGATGGGAAAATATATACATTCAACATCCGGCGCGGCGTGAAATTCTCCAACGGCAGGGAGGTTACGTCGGCGGACTTCAAGTATTCCTTCGAGCGCGTGCTCTCTCCTAAAACGAACTCGCCCAGGACGTGGCTGTTCGACAGGATAAAGGGGGCAAAAGAATTCATGGACGGGAAAAGCGCGGCCGTCTCCGGGATAAAGGCCCCTGACGCCCATAAGCTTGTCATCGAGCTTTCCGCGCCGTTCGGGCCTTTCCTTGGGCTTCTCGCCATGCCCGGCGCATATGTCGTGCCAAAAGAGGAAGTGGAAAAATATGGGTCGCATTTCTCAGACCATCCGGTTGGAACCGGCCCATACACACTTGAGCATTGGGAACACGGCAGCCGAATTACTCTTAAGGCTAACTCGAAGTATTTCGGAGGCGCGCCCGGAGTGGCCGGGATCACTTACCGCGTCATACCGGAAGAGTTGACCTCTGTGGCGGAGTTCGAGAGGGGCAATCTGGACGCGCTGAACGTGCCCGCGCCGGAGTTCAGGCGTTATTCGCAAGACCCGCGCTGGAGCGGGAGGCTTTTGTCCCAGGTGGGGCTGAACACGTATTACCTGGGGATGAACTGCCGGAAAGCGCCGCTAAACGACGTCCGCGTGCGGCGGGCAATCTCCATGGCGATAGACAGAAAGCGCATCCTGGAGACGATTTACGAGGGCAGGGGCGTTCTGGCGCGCGGCCCGGTGCCGGATTTCCTGCTTCCGGAAACGCCGCTCAAGGCCAAAGACCTGCGAAAAGCATGCAGGCATTCCGCACGGACGGCCACGTCCCGGACCGCGCCCACGTCGAGGACTGATACTTTGCAGGCCGCCATAAGATTCCGGAAAGCGGGCCTGGAATATGAAGCGGGGCCGGACGCATTGCCTGGATGCGCCTCGCGGGACATTGGCCTTTCAGGTTTCCCCTATAAATATAACCCCGCCGAGGCCAGGCGCCTGCTTAAGGAGGCCGGATATCCAAATGGGATAGACCTGAAGATTTATATCGGGAACGAGCAGGAGACGCTCGACATGGTGGAGGTGATACAGCAGTATCTCGCGGATGTCGGCATCAAAACATCCATTGTCCAGCTTGAGTGGTCTGCATTCAAGCAGGCGATAAACAACGGCGATGCAGACCTCTTCTGGCTTAGCTGGCAGGCGGATTACCCCGACCCTGAAAACTTCCTCTACCCCGTCTTCTATAGCGGAAATACAGGCCCTGCCGGCAACCGCGCGCGTTTTCAGGACAAGGAGTTCGACGAGCTTATAACACGCGCAGAGACCGAGCCGGATACGGGAAAGCGCATGGAGCTTTACAGACAGGCCCAGGCGCGGGTAGTTAAAATGGCCCCCTGGGTATTCTTCTGGCACAAGAAGGACTATGTCGTGCTTGGGCCAAGGGTAAGCGGATACAGGCTCTATCCGATATCCAACTCCGACAAGGGGCTGGGGGTTACCGTCGGGAACAAATGAAGGCGCAGGAAGGGAGCGGCTATATATTGACAGCCGGGCGCCTTTAGGGGATAATGACAAGGCATGGCACAGCTATTAAAAGTAAGCGGGCTTAAAAAATATTTCACGGAGCATAAGGGCTTTTTCGGCGAGAAGGCCGTTGTGAAGGCCGTGGACGGCATAGATTTCGAGATTGAGCGCGGGGAGGTGCTGGGCCTTGTCGGAGAATCCGGCTCCGGGAAGTCCACGGCGGGCAGATGCGTTCTTCGGCTAATCGAACCGACCGAAGGAACTGTGCTTTTCGACGGCATGGATGTTTTGAAGGCGAACCGGGAGGGCCTAAGAAAGCTCCGGCGCAGGATGCAGATAATATTCCAGGACCCGTTCGCCTCGCTCAACCCGCGGATGAAGGTGGGCGAGATTGTCGGCGAGCCGCTATACGTGAACGGCATTGCCCGCGGGAGCGAGCTTAGAGACCGAGTGGCGGAGATACTGAAGAAGGTCGGCATAGGCCCGGAGGCCGTCGGGAAATATCCGCACGAGTTCTCCGGCGGACAGAGGCAGAGGATAGGAATTGCGCGTGCGCTCTCCGTAAAGCCGGAACTGATTGTCGCGGACGAGCCAATCTCCGCCCTCGACGTCTCCATCCAGGCACAGGTACTGAACCTCCTCAAGGACCTCCAGGAGGAGTTCTCCCTTTCCTTCCTGTTCATTGCGCACGACCTGAGCATCGTCCGCTATTTCTGCGACAAGGTGGCGGTTATGAACCGTGGCAGGATTGTTGAGTCGGGCCCGGCGGAGGAAGTATACAATAACCCGAAAGACCCGTATACCAAAGCCCTCATCGCCGCGATACCCGTGCCGGACCCGCGGGCGAAGGCGGGGGCGGGAGTTAAATAGCTGACCGGCGCCATGCGGGCCGGTATTTTAATCTTAAAATATTTTAATAATCCCGCTCCGGCGGCCCGGTTTTATTGACTTTCCCGTATTTTTTTGATATAAAAATTTCGGGCCCTTCTTTAAACAGGGCAGATTCCAGGCCGGTTTTCTTAAGGCCGCACCAAGCGTTACGAGAATAATGCCGCCGTTAGATTTCAAAAAGTTCCTCATACTGCCGGCTGCCATCCTGCCGGTCATGCTGTTT
>JAJYGS010000173.1 GCA_021785055.1 Nitrospirota bacterium
TTACTTTATCTTTCACGCGAAAGAAAAGTAACTGGCGGAGAGAGAGGGATTTGAACCCCCGGTGGAGTCACCCCCACAGTTGATTTCGAGTCAACCGCCTTCGACCACTCGGCCATCTCTCCAGTGGAATCTGTTTTTATAATATATAACAGGTATGAAAGTCAACAGCCAAAAGCGGGATACCCAAAAAAAACAGGACCGGCCTGAACCCGGTTTATGAACCTGGAACAGGAGGGTCCGGATGATTAATAATTCAAGGGGTTGCCACAGACCGGAAAACTGCGGTTTCAGGCCTGACTTTTTATCTAAACTACGTTATTTTACCAGCACTACCGGCGTATTGCAATAACAATTATCATTAGATGCCACTGCATAAGACCGTATTCATTTTTAATTATTTTTTCATTGACAGCGTAAAAAAAATACACTAAGCTTCGGCTTTATAAAAAATTTTTTACGCTAAAAAGGAGGCTCTGGCAATGGCAATACAACAGTACGAAGACCTGCCGGTATCTTATCTTCCGGAAATCTACCGCGACGTTGTGGATAAAGTGGGGCTGAAGGCGGCCCTTGCCCTGGGCGAGGAGTTCGGCGGGATGTCGCTCTACCTGCCCAAGATAGAAACGGCCCTCAGGCGATGGCGCGACAAGAACATCCGGGTCGAGTTCGACGGGACGAACGTGGTCAAGCTGGCCCGGAAATACAGGATAACGCCTTCCAGGATAAGGCAGATACTGGAGGCCCAAGAGGAAAAATAGCTTGACAAAGCTGGGGGCCTAACCTATTATTCTGATTAGTTTCGGGGCGGTTTTTACGCCGCCCCGCGCCCCGTTTTAAAGGTCCCCCTAAATGACCATTACCGACGTCTTCGAAAGCTATAAAAGCGACCTCCTGCGTGTCGAAACGCAGATACAGGAGGGCCTTAAGTCCAGGGCCGTCCTCATCGGGCAGGTCGGGAACTACCTCCTGGGGGGCGGAAAGCGAATCCGCCCGCTCCTGCTGATGATCTCCGCCAACCTCTGCGGGAACCCCGGCCCCCAGGCCGTAAACATGGCTGCGATGGTGGAGTTTATCCACACCGCGAGCCTCCTGCACGACGACGTCGTGGACGACGCCAAGATGCGCCGGGGAAAGGACGCCGCCAACAACATCTGGGGCAACCAGGCCACCGTCCTTATCGGCGATTTCCTTTATTCCAAGGCCCTGCACGACTCCGTGAAGTTAGAAAACCAGGCCGTGCTGGAGTCCATCTCCTTCGCGACCCAGACGATGTCCGAGGGCGAGGTCCTACAGCTTCTGAAGACGGGCGACCCGGACATAACCGAAGAAGAATACATGGAAATAATCGAGGCCAAGACCGCCGCCCTCATATCCTCCGCCTGCCGCATAGGAGCCGTTCTGGGCGCTATGCCGCGCGAGAAACAGGAGGCCCTGGCGGGCTACGGCATGGACATCGGGCGGGCATTCCAGCTCGTGGACGATACGCTGGACTATACCGCCAGGGAGGACAAGCTCGGCAAGGCCCTCGGAAAGGACCTTGGCGAAGGGAAGCTCACCCTCCCGCTCATACACCTGATAGGCAATTCCGCCCCGGAAGAGGCTGCAAAGATACGGAACATTATCCAGGAGCAGTCCCAGGACAGGGAAGACCTTGAATATATCCTCTCGCTGATGCGGGAGCGCCGCTCAGCCGAGTATGCCGTGGGCAGGGCCGAGAGCTTCATCGAGCGCGCAAAGGGCCGCCTGTCCGTCTTCCCCGCCTCGCCCCACAAAGACGCCCTCTACGCCGTAGCGGATTATGTCATCGAAAGAGAGATGTAAATGAATTCCCCTTCAGGCGGGCCGTCCTGCCACGACAGCCACGGGCATCACCCGCTGGTAAGGCTCGCAATAGAGGCCATCGAGACCTACATAAAGGAACGCCGGGTCATAGAACCGCCGAAGGATATTACCCCTGAACTGGCGGAGAAAGCCGGGGTGTTCGTCTGCCTCAAGAAGGACGGAGAGCTTCGCGGCTGCATCGGGACGTTCATGCCGGCGACGCCGGACGTGGCTCAAGAGATAATCCGGAACTCCATATCCGCCGCCACGGAAGACCCGCGCTTTTCCTGCGTGGACTGCGGTGAGCTCGAATGCCTCGATTACTCCGTTGACGTCTTAAGCCCTCCTGAACCCGTGAAGAGCCTCTCGGAGCTCGACCCTAAGAAATACGGCGTCATAGTCTCTTCCGGCGGCAGGCGCGGGCTTCTTCTCCCGGCCCTCGACGGAGTGGACACGGTGGAGGAGCAGATCGCCATAGCCAAGCACAAGGCCGGAATCGACGCCTCCGAGCCGGTAATACTGCACCGGTTCGAGGTCAGAAGGTACGACTAAGTACAAAAGCAATAACGCACGGCAATAAGAAAGAGGCAAGGGCAAGATGAAAGAAAAATCCGGAGAAGTACCTAATGGGAGGGCGGACGAAAAAGTCCGCCCTATTGATTTGGCCAATCCGCCTGACACGGCTTTGTCGCTTCGCCGGGATTTCCTTAAAATGGGCATCCTTGGCCTGTCCGGGATAATCTCGACGATGGCGTTATATCCCCTCATAAAGCTGGCAAAGGCGAAGACGCCGCCCAGGCCGCTCAAGTTCGTCGACGCGCTCCTTATATCCGAGATGCCGGAGGTCGGCGTAAAGAAAATCGCGCTGTACGAGACTCCGGGCGGAAGGGCGTATGCGCGCGTATTCATAAAACGCAGTCCGGACGGCAGGCTCACCGCCCTTTCCGCGGTCTGCTCGCACCTGGGATGCATCGTGAACTACGACAGGCTTAAAGACCGGTTCGTCTGCCCCTGCCACGGCGGGATATACGACGGAAACGGAAAGAACATCGCCGGCCCTCCGCCCGCGCCTTTGAAGAATCTCCCCGTGCGAATCTCCGGGGCTTACATACAGGTGGGGATAAGGAAGCCGCCCGTATGATTAATCCGTTTTCCATAATCGACCGGCGCTTGGGCCTGAAACGCCATTATCGCCGGATATTCGAACGCCCGCTCCCGGAAGGCGTCACATATTTCTACTGCCTTGGCGGTATAGCGTTCTTCTTCCTGATTGTCCTCACGTTCACCGGCGTCGTCCTGTCGTTCTACTACGTCCCATCGGCCTCCGAGGCATACCATACCATCCGCTTCATCGACGGCAAGCTCCCCGGCGGGGCATCGATGCCCGGCGGCTGGCTGATGCGCGCGCTCCACGTCTGGGCGGCTTCGGGGATGGTCGCGGCAGTGATGGCGCACATGCTCCGCGTATATATCACCGGATCCTATAAGCCGCCCAGGGAGCTGAACTGGGTCGTGGGGGCAACGCTTTTTGTCCTCACGATGGCGTTCGGGTTCTCAGGCTATCTCCTTCCGTGGGACCAGAAGGCCTACTGGGCCACTACCGTCGGCACAGCCATGCCGAAAACGATTCCAGTCATCGGCAATTTCATAATGGAACTCCTTCGCGGCGGCCCCGACGTAACAGGCATAACGCTCCTCCGCTTCTACGTCATGCACGTGTACATACTTCCGCTCGTCTCGATATTTCTGCTCTGGGCGCACTTTCATATGATACGAAGGCAGGGGATAAGCGGGGGACTGTAATGGATAAAAACCAAAAGAAATTCTACCCCGATTATCTATTTGAGATTCTCCTCGTTTGCCTCTTCGCGTTGGAGGGCGCGCTGTTGCTCTCATATGTGTTTCCTCCGGTAACAGGCAGCCCCGTGGACTTCTCGCGCAACTTCATGCCGCGTCCGGAGTGGTATTTCCTGGCGCTCTACCAGATGTTCAAATACTTCCCAGGCCGCCTTGCGTTCATAGGCGTCGCTGTTATTCCGGCGGCGATTATATTTCTTGTTTTCGCGCTCCCGTTCCTGGAAAAGACTCATTCCAGAAGGCTTTCGGACAGGAAGTTTTCCGCGCTCGTTGTAGCCGTCATTCTCATCTCCGCCGTCGTCCTGACCGTCCTGTCGTACTACTGATTTTCTGGTATACTTCCCTTATAACTTCAACGGAGGTGCATCATGCCGGTATACGTGTCGCTTTACAAGTTCACGGAGCAGGGCGTAAGGAACATCAAGGACTCGCCAAAGAGGGTGGAGAAAATAAAGGAGGAATTCAAGAAGGCCGGAGCGAACATAAAAGAGTTCTACGCGCTCATGGGCCAGTACGACACCATGATAATCGCGGAGGCGCCGAACGAGGAGGTCATAACGAAGCTGAACCTGATGATAGACGCGGCTGGAAACGTGACCTCCCAGACGATGCGCGCCTTTTCCGAGAACGACTGGAAGAAGATGGTACAGGAGGCGGCGCAGTGGACATCGGAGCTTGCCAAGGCCGCGTGAGATTACCCCGCTCCCCGCCCTCTCCCACAAGGTGCGAGGGTTAAAGGTTGCTCCCCTCTCCCGTCGCCGGGAGGGGGGGCCGGGGGAGAGGCTAATTAAGTTTTACCTTTTTTCTCCAGCTCTTCCATCCTCTGCTTCAGGAGCGCAATCTCCTGGCTCAGGGTCTTGTTGCTCTTTGTGAGGCTGGATATTACCACCGAGAACTGAAGCGAGATAAGCGTCAGGAAAAAGAACGCCAGCAGGAAGAAGGCGGACGGCGGGTAATATATGCCGGTCAACCTTCCCAGCCAGTCTATAAGGTGCCGGAATACCGCGAAGACCATTATTACGAGCGACGTGCATATCCACAAGATGGAGTAGTTTTCGCGGAGCCTGCCGCGCCGCACCAGTTCAACAACGCCTAACAGGACAATGGAACTGACTATCAGAGAAACTATCTGCACTTTTTCCATATCGCCCCCTATACGTCTTTTATAAAGGTGTTCTTCCGCAGGAGTGTTACAAGAATGGATAAAAACATCTTGAACACGTAATAAAGCGGCTTAAGACCGCTGTGCATGGAAACACCTTCGACGCGCTGATACATCTCCACAGGGACTTCCACACTCTTGAGCCCCGCTCTGTGCAGCATTATCAGCACATCGGCGTCCGGGAAATCCACGGGATAGAGGTCCGAGGCGTAAAACCTCATCACCTCCCGGTTCATGGCCTGAAAACCCGACGTCGGGTCGGTTACCCTGCGTCCTATTGTAACCGAAGCGATACTTCCGAAGAGTTTCATCCCCATGCCTCGCACAAATGTAGAACGGTATTCGCCGAGACCCATAAACCGTGAGCCCAACACCACGTCTGCCGCGCCCGCCCTGACAGGTTCCAGAAGCTTCGGAATGTAGGAAGGCTCGTGCTGGCCGTCCGCGTCCATCTGCACGGCATACAAGTAGCCCCTGGAGATGGCGTATTTGAACCCGGTCTGGAGAGCGCCGCCGTAGCCGAGGTTAACCGGCAGACGGATAACCGGAGCGCCCGTCTCCGACACCTCCAGGGCGGTGGAGTCCGTAGAACCGTCGTCCACGACGACTATATCGGCTCCCGGCGCCTTGGCCCGGATGTCCTCGATAATCCGCGCTATTCCCCCCGCCTCGTTGTGAGCCGGGATGATTATGAGAGTATCGCTCCTCATCCGTTGTTTACGGCCCTCAGAAATGCGAAAAAACCTCTGAACAGTGGCAGCACGTGCAAGGGATTCCTGGCGAGCCTCATGAGGTATGACAGCACCACCCTTGGCCGCATATAGAATTCCTTCATCATCCTTCTGGCCGCCTCATCCAGTTCCTCCTTCGTGAGGTCTTTCGGCACGAACACGGAATCAAGCAGGTTCATCTTCTGCCAGTCGTTGTCGAACTGGCCGTATTCGTGGGCGATCTCATATATCCTGGACCCCGGTAGCGGAGTGAGCTTGAAGACTGAAATATCGTCCAGGGCGTTAGCCTTGGCGAAGTCTATCGTCTTCTGCATAGTCTCCTTCGTCTCCGTAGGAAAGCCGAGGATGAAAAATCCCTTCGTCGTCATCCCTGCTTCTTTTGTCCAGGCCAGCGTCTGGCGGACACGGTCAAGTTTTATTTTCTTTTCCACAAGGTCAAGAATAGCTTGGTCTCCGCTTTCAACGCCGTAGCTAATCTGCCAGCAACCCGCCTCCCGCATCGCGCGGAGCAGTTCCGGATTAACCATGTCTACCCTGCCCAGGCAGGACCATGTCATGCCCCGGCCCGATCTCTTCATGCCTTCGCATATCGCCATGACGCGGGCCTTGTTCACAACGAAGGTGTCGTCTTCAAAAACAAGCTCCCGGACGCCGTATTTCTCGTAAAGATGCCCTATCATGTCGAGAACATACTCCGCAGAGAACATGCGGCATGCGCGGCCAAAGACAGTCCTGTCGCAAAACAGGCAGTTGTTCGGACAGCCCCTGCTCGATACGAGGGTCGCCGCCGGGAGCCTTCGGTATCTGAAGGGCGCAGGGCGGAACCGGCCCGGAAAACCGGGCAGCCTGTCCCACGCGGGAAACGGCAGGGAGTCCAGATTCTTTATCTTGGCCCGCGGCTCGGTATGAAAAATCCCGCCGTCTTTTCTCAGAACAAGCCCAGGCACAAAAGAAGCTCTACCATCCGGAATCGCGTCTATCAGCTCAATGAAAGTCTCCTCGCCTTCGCCGATTACCGCGATATCGAAATGCGGGAACCTCGTAAGAGTCTCATCCGGGACTGCCGACACATGCGGCCCGCCGATTACGGTAACCGCCCCCGGCAATGCATCGTGCGCGGCCTGCGCCGTCTCGTGCGCGTGAAAAATGGATAGCGTAGTCGCCGTAATTCCCACGAGGTCCGGCTTGAAGGCCGAAAGCTCCGCCGTTACCCGGCTTTGGGAGAGCCCGTAAGCCGCGGCCTCGATTATCCTCACATCCACCCCGGCGCGCATGGCGACGGCGGCCAGGGACAAAAGCCCAAGAGAAGGCATCGTGCTTCCAGCACCTGCAAATTTGCCGTAGCGCTCTTCCTGGCTCGACGGCGGGGAGACAAGGGCTATCTTTTTTATTTTATTCATGCTCGTTAAGATTGCGTTTCATTTTATGTTGCCGGGATTCGGCAAACCCCGATACCTTTTCCTTTACCATCTTCCAGGCCATAATAGGCAGGTCGCGGCGCATCGGATGGTTAAACACCTTTATAAAATTCCTGTAGAACCTGAGCCTCCTGAATTTTTTATACAGGGAAAGGATATCTTCCTTGCCCAGCGTCTCTGAGAGTATTATTGTTTTTTCAGGCTCGCGGTACACGTTAATATCCAGGCGCGACCAATCCATATCGTCTGAGACAAGTCCCCGTCCTTTGGCATAATCCCACAGGGGGGTGCCTGGATAAGGCGTCAGGAGATAGATATCGAACAAATCAAGCTTGCTCTTCTTGATGAAGTCGTATGTTCTCATTGACTGCTCGAACGTTTCATTCGGTGAACCGATAACAAAAGAAGCATTTGCGGCGATACCCGCGCCTTTGAGCACCTCGATTGCCCGGGAGTTATGTGAGACGTTAACGGTCCCGCCCTTTAAATACTTAAGCGTCTCCTCGTCGCCCGACTCCAGTCCCATCCCGACGCTGACAACGCCTATGCGCTTGAGAATCTTCGCAAGCTCCGGCTTAACCACGTTTGCCCTGCAGGAACATGTATATTTTACCTTTCCGTTCAAACCCCTTTTCTCAAGCAGCACGGCAATCTCTTCCAAGCGTTTCGTATTGGCCACGAACAAGTCGTCGAAGAAGCTTATCATGCGTACACCGTAATCCCGCACCAGAAGGCCGATTTCATCTACTACGTACTCGGCTGAGAAAAACCTCAGCTTGTCCCAGAATCTTGTGGACGAACAGAACGTGCACCGGTATGGACACCCGCGCGAAGTGAACATGTATGTGTGCGCCTGGATGTCCAGCAAATCCCGCGCAGGCATCGCGATGCTGTCCATGTTTTGAATCTGGGGGCGCGGCGCAGTCAGCTTAATTTCCCCGCCTTCCCGGAACGCTATCCCGGAGATGCCGGCAAGCGTGTCTGGATAAAGTCCGCCGCCAAGATATGCCTTGATAAGTTCGATGAATGTTTCCTCGCTCTCTCCAAGACAGGCGGCTGCTGCTCCATCAGGCAGACATCCGGGAATGGTGGAGATATGCACGCCTCCCATCAGCACGGAGACGCCCCTTTGAGCGAAATATCCGGCGTAAT
>JAJYGS010000102.1 GCA_021785055.1 Nitrospirota bacterium
CGCCACATCCTCTTCAGGGAAGAGACCCGTTACCCCGGCTTCTTCTACAGGGCTGATTTCCCGAAACTGGACGAGACGAACTGGAAGTGCTTCGTCAACTCCAAGATCAACCCGAAGACCGGCGAGTGGACCTGCCACAAGGTCGCGCACAAGGACCTCGTGAAGTAAATCAGGTTTTGTCTAACCTGGCTAGGCCCGCCGCGAGGCGGGCCCTGCCTGATTGGATGAGCGGCGGGGGGGGGTAACAACTGTTGCCTTCCCGGAAAAGCGGCGCCGAAAATTTTTAAATTATCAGTCCGGCTTTCTTTTGGTTGCTTTTCTTTCACCTTAAAGAAAAGTAACACATAAGGTTTAAAAACTCCGGGCCAGTGCCCGGAACATTATGAACGGAGAGGCTGTATGGCGGAGAACAAGAGCATTCTGGTCGTCGGGGGCGGAATAAGCGGAATTTCCGTGGCCGTCGAGGCGGCTGAAGTGGGGTACAAGGTCCATCTGGTCGAAAGGAACGCGTACCTGGGCGGAAGGGTGGCCCAGCTTAACAAATACTTCCCCAAGCTGTGCCCGCCCTATTGCGGCCTGGAGATAAATTTCAGGCGCATCAGGCCAAACCCCGACATCGACGTTCTGACGATGAGCGAAGTGGTTAAAGTGCAAGGCGGCCCCGGGAATTTTACGGTCACGGTAAAGACCAACCCGCGCTACGTCAACGAGGCATGCACCTCCTGCGGTAAGTGCGCCGAGGCCTGCCCCGCCGAGCGTGCGAACGGCTTCAACTACGGCATGGACAAGACGAAAGCGGCATACCTTCCGCACACGCTTGCCTTCCCGATGAGATACGTCATCGACCGCTCGGCATGCGCCTCCGGCTGCAAGGCCTGCGAAGAGGCCTGCAAATACGGCGCCGTCGTGCTCGACCAGCAGCCGGCGACCACCGAGCTCAAGGTCGGCTCCATAGTATACGCGACCGGCTGGAAACCCTACGACATGGGAAACCTGAAGCTCCTTGGCGAAGGGAAGATGAAGAACGTCATCTCCAACGTCATGATGGAGCGTCTCGCGTCTCCGGGCGGGCCGACAGGCGGGAAGATACTCAGGCCCTCGGACGGCAAGGAGGCCAAGGTCGTGGGGTTTGTCCAGTGCGCCGGGAGCAGGGACGAAAACCACCTCTCGCACTGCTCCTCGATTTGTTGCATGGCCTCGATAAAACAGGCATTCTATCTGCGTGAGCAGTATGCGGACTCGAAGGCGGAGATCTTCTATATAGACTTAAGGACGCCCGGACGGTATGAAAAGTTCCTGAACCGGGCGCAGGCCGACGAGAACATAAAGTTTACCAAGGGCAAGGTCGCGGCGGTATCCGAAGACCCGTCCACGGGCGACATAACGGTCGAGCTCGAGGACGTGCTCGCCGGGACAAAGAGGAAGGCTACGGTGGAGATGCTGGTGCTTGCCACCGGTATGGAGCCTGAGATGAAGGGAAGCGCAGGAGCGGCTTCGGTAAGCCAGGACGGGTTCGCCCTGGCGGACCTGCAGAAGCCGGGGATATATTCTACAGGGGTGGCCAAGAGCCCGGTGGACGTGATGACGTCCATACAGGACGCGGCCGGGACGGCTCTCAAGGCGATGCAGTCGATAGTCAGGAGTTAGCCATATGGACAGGAAACTTGGCATTTATCTTTGCTCCGGTTGCGGCATCTCTGATGCCGTTGATATGGAGAAGCTCGAAAAGGTGGCCTCAGGAGAGCTGAAAGCGGCCTCGTGTGCAGTTAGCCCCTTCCTCTGCGGGAAGGAAGCCTCCGCAAAAATAGCCGCGGACGTGAGTGACGGCGTAAACACGGTCGTAATCGGCGCGTGTTCGCCCAGGGTCATGTACGACGTCTTCAACTTCGGCCCGCAGACGGTGCTCGAAAGGGTGAACCTGCGGGAACACGTCGCCTGGTCCCAGCCGGGGGCGGAAATCAAGACGGAAGGCGAGGGGGGCGAGACCAAGACGGTCTTTACAGAGTCCACCCAGATGATGGCGGCTGACTACCTGCGGATGGGCGTCGCCAAGGCTATGAAGGCAGAGCCGCCGGAGCCGCTCAGGCAGGAACTGACGAAGACGGTGCTTGTCGTCGGCGGCGGCGTGACGGGCATGAGGGCCGCTCTGGACGCTGCGGCCCTTGGATACAAGGCAGTGCTGGTCGAGAAGACGGGCGCGCTTGGCGGATGGAACGCAAAGTCGTTCATGCAGCTTCCGACGAAGGGCGATTTCTCCAAGGCCGAGGAGCCGATAGCAGGCGAACTCATCGCGCAGGTGCGGGCCGAGGGCAATATAAAAGTTTATCTGAACGCCGAGGTGACCAAGACTGCGGGTGCGCCTGGGATGTACGACGTTACAATCACTTCTGGCGGGACGGAAGCGCAGGAGAAGATAGGCACCATCGTCATGGCGGTCGGCTGGCAGCCATACGACCCGGCGAATCTCGCGGACAAGTATGGTTACGGCAACATTGCAAACGTTATAACGAGCGTCCAGCTCGAGGAAATGGCGAAAGACGGCTCCATCAAGAGGCCGTCCGACGGCAAGGCCGCTTCGAGCGTGCTGTTCATACAGTGCGCCGGCAGCCGGGATCCTCAGCATCTTCCATATTGTTCCTCGACGTGCTGCGCGACGTCTCTCAGGCAGGCAGGCTACATCCGCCAGAGTTCGGGAGATGCAAAAGCGATAATCGTCTACAAGGACATGCGGACTCCGGGCCTATACGAAAACTACTACAAACAGGCCCAGAACGACCCAGGCATATTCCTTACCAAGGGCGAGGTGACGGGCATAACCGAGGAGGGGAACGGGAATCTCGTAGTCGAGGTCTCTGACAGCTTCCTGGGCGAGAAGGTGGGGATCAGGGCGGATTTAGTAGTGCTGGCCACGGGCATGGTCCCGAACACAAAGCCGCTTGACCGGGCATCGAACGAGCTGTCAATCAGGACGCTGGCGATGGACTACGACGACCAGGCCAAGGGCGTAAAACCTCTTACGCCCGCGCCGGTATTGAACCTCCAGTACCGCCAGGGGCCTGAAGTCCCGACGCTTGAATACGGTTTCCCGGACTCCCACTACATCTGCTTCCCGTATGAGACCCAGAGGACGGGCATCTACGCCGCAGGCGCGGTGCGCTCCCCGATGGGTGTGGCCGAGGCCCTGCGGGACGCATCCGGCGCCGCCCTTAAGGCTATACAGTGCGTGGAGCTTACGTCGAGAGGCGCGGCGGTGCATCCGCGCGCCGGTGACATGACATACCCGGAGTTCCGCCTGGAGTCCTGCACGCAGTGCAAACGGTGCACGGAGGAATGTCCGTTTTCCACGCTGGACGAGGACGAGAAGGGCACGCCGAAGCCGAACCCGACCCGTTGCCGCCGTTGCGGCGTGTGCATGGGCGCATGCCCGCAGAGGATAATCTCCTTCAAAAACTACTCCGTTGACATCATCGGATCCATGATAAAGGCGGTGGACGTCCCCACGGACGACGACTCCCAGATGCGCTTCATATGCCTGATGTGCGAAAACGACGCATACCCGGCGCTCGACATGTTGGGCATTAACCGGCTGAAATACCACAACAACCTGCGCATAGTGCCTGTGCGGTGCCTGGGTTCCGTCAACGTCGTCTGGATAGCGGACGCCCTCTCGCGCGGAGTAGACGGGATAATCATGGCCGGATGCAAGTTCGGCGAGGATTACCAGTGCCACTTCATCAAGGGCTCGGAGCAGTGTAACAAGAGGATGGACAACGTGCAGGAGACGCTCCAGAGGCTTTCGCTGGAGCCGGAGCGCGTCCAGCAGATACAGGTTACCGCCTCGGATTACGCCCAGCTTCCCGCCATGCTGGACAAGATAGTCGAAGGCATAAAATCAATGGGCCCCAACCCCTTCAAGGGCTTTTAGGAGGATGACGATGAACGGGACAATCATTGAGCCTGATCTCGGGTTTATAAAAGATTTGACGGCTTCCGGGGCCGAATCCCTGAAAAAATGCTACCAGTGCGCGACATGCTCCGTGGTCTGCAAGATAGCTCCCGAAGGAAGCCCGTTCCCGCGCAAGGAGATGGTCTGGGCGCAGTGGGGACTCAAGGACAAACTCGCGGCAGACCCGGACGTATGGCTCTGCCACAACTGCGGGGACTGCACAACCAACTGTCCGCGCGGCGCAAAACCCGGCGACGTCCTGGGTGCGCTAAGGAAGGCGACGATAGAGAAATACGCCATGATAAGGCCGCTCGCGAGCCTCGGAAACAACTTCATCGCACAGTTCATAGTCGCCGCGATAGTCATAGCCGGCCTGCTTGCGGCGGTCGGGCATACGAACATCTTCGCCAACTACCACTCGGTCGGCAAGGATGGCAAGCTTAATATCATCTTCAACAATTTCATCCCGACCCACGACATAGACAAGCTCTTCGTGCCGCTCTTCATGCTCGGCGTCGTAACTGCCATATACGGAATGAAAAAGTTCTGGAACGACATCTGCGACGCCGCGGGGCTTGGGAAGTTCACGGGCAGGAATGCCCTGCCGAGCATCGCGCCTACGATTGGGCAGGTGCTCAAGCACGACGTCTTCGCCTCATGCGGCGAGAATAACGACAGGAAGACCCCGCACCTCCTGACGTTCTTTGCCTTCATAGCCCTTTTCATCACCACCAACTGGGCGGTTTTCTACCTCTACGTGCTCGGATGGAAGCCGGGAGACTACTCCTCGCTTGCCAACCCCTTGAAGTGGCTCGGCAATCTGGGCGCCGTCATGCTCATAATCGGCTCGTACTGGCTGATCAAGAACCGCAAGGCTAAGTCCGAAAAGCAGACGAGTTCGAGCTTCGACTGGAACCTGCTGTATCTCGTCTTTCTCATCGGCATAACCGGCTTCGCGGCGGAGGTCTCCAGGATTGCCGGAGCGGTCGTTCCCGCGCAGACGATATACGTCCTGCACCTGATATTAATCGCGCAGCTCTTCATATTCGCGCCGTATTCCAAGCTCGCGCACATGTTCTACCGCACCACCGCCATGGTCTTCGCAAAGCACACCGGGCGGGAGCTGAAGGCAGCCGCATAATACCGGAGGTTCCGCGGTAACGGGCGGGATAACGCCGAAGAATTATTTCAGGTTGATTGTTACGGGATTTATCCAATAAAGAGACGGGAGGCGAATGCCTCCCGTTTTTTGTCGCCGGAATAGCGGGCTAATTCCCGGTCTTTTTTGCCGCCTGCGCCTGTGCTTCGCTCATCTTTTTGACTATAGGCACGGCAAGTTTCGTGACCTCTTCGGGCACGTCTTCGTTCAATACCCAGTATAAAGCCGTCATGTAGGTCGCCTGCCGGGCCACCTTGAAGAAATCCTCCGGCTGTACCTGGTGGTTCTTTGCCGTGAAATCCTTCAGGGCCTCAAGGCTGTCCTGTATCTTTGCGCGTATTTCGGTTTCGCTTCTTATCATTTTTTCTCCTTTGACCGGCACATAGCCGCGGATATTGACGTTAACCTTCCGATAATAAAGGCATCTATATTATTTGTCAAGAAATCATAATCGGTTGAAAAAGAAATTATCCGAAATATAAAATAAATTATTTTGTGTTATATTATTATGGTAATATTTAGGTTGTTTGAGATGCGGAGAACCTCAAAACAGGAGAAACCCATGAATAATCAGAAGAGCGGTAAATCGGTCAATGATTTCGCGACGGCATTCAGGTTCTCGATGCTTGCGATATACACGATACCCATGTTCGTAATCGCATACATCTACATTACATATATATACCCCATGTTCTCCGCCGGGAGCGGCAACAGGGCTATAGGGGTAATGGCGGTGCTCGTCCTGTCCGTCGTGCTTTCTCTGCTCGGTCTGGCGCACCTGTCGAAAACCTTTAAAAAGGAAGGCGACACGTTGATGCGCCTCGACGAGCGAATGCGGATATTCCTGAACGCGACCAAACGGTTCGAGGAGGTCGGATACTCGGACCTGCTGACAGATTCCATAGCGGAATCCGCCAGGGAAGTACTGGACGCCGAGGCGAGCTCGCTTCTTCTCTTCTCCAAGGAAGGTCTGCTGAAGGTCGAGTATGTCGAGGGCTCAAGGGCGGCGGCATGCGCGACGAAGGGCAGGACGATTCAGCCGGGGCAGGGGATAGCAGGCTGGGCGGCCAGGGAGATGCGGCCAATTATCGTAAACGACGTGAAATCCGACCCGCGATTCGAGGAGAAGCTGGACAAAGGATGCGGTTTTGTCAAATCCGTGATGTGCGCTCCGCTTGCCTTTGCGGGACGTAAATTAGGCGTTCTGGAGGTAGTAAACAAGCGGGACGGCAGCAGCTTTTCAGAGGGCGACTTAAAGACACTGGTCTCTCTGTCGGAAAGGGCGGCTTCGGCCATCCATCGGGTGAGGGTGGAAGAGGAAATGAAGGCGGATTTCGTCCACATGTTCGATATGCTGATGATAGCGATTGATAACTTCATGCCTGAAAAAAAAGGCCATTCGAGGAGGGTATCCCGTTACGCCGTCAAGCTCGCCAAGGGCCTTGGGCTGGGGGAAGAGGATGTGCGGAGGGTTTATTTCGGGGCGCTTCTGCACGACATAGGCTTTTTGAAGTTCGACGTAGTGGAGAACCAGATTAAAAAAAGAAGCAAGCTTCACCCGCAGATCGGTGCGGAGATGATAAAGGACATATCGCAGTGGAAGGATATTGTCCCGGTAATACTGGAGCACCACGAGCATTACGACGGCTCAGGATATCCGTCCGGGCTTAAAGGCAGTGACATCTCGCTCGGCGCAAGGATTGTCGGCCTCGCCGAGGCGTTCGACGCCATGACAAGCCCGGACAGCTATAAACCAGCCGGGAGCTTCGAGGAGGCTATCGAAGAAATAAGGGTGGAATCCGGAAAGCAGTTCGACCCGGAGGCGGCGGACGTCCTGTTAAGGACGTTCAGGAAAGAGGACATACTGGAAAGCTGAGAAGGATTCTATTGCTTTACTTCCTCAGTTCCTTCTTCAATATCTTGCCGGTGGCATTAGTCGGAAGCGCGTCCATGAACACCACATGCCGGGGGAGCTTATACAGCGCGAGGCGCCCCTTGAGGAACGATTTAAGCTCTTTTTCGGTAACGGCATGGCCCTCGTGGAGGGATACGAAGGCCTTCGGAACCTCGCCCCGCCCCTCGTCGCTGACTCCGACCACCGCAGCCTGGCGCACCGCCGGGTGGGCGTAGAGCGCCTCCTCGACCTCTCTCGGATAGATGTTCATGCCGTGCGATATTATGAGGTCTTTTTTCCTGTCCACTATGAATATATATCCGTCCCCGTCGATGTATCCAAGGTCGCCCGTATGGAGCCACCCGTCCTTTAATGTCTCAGCCGTCGCCTCAGGCGCATTCAGATAGCCCTTCATGACGTTCGGCCCCCGGACGGCAATCTCGCCCACCTGGCCGCGCGGCGGCTCCGCCCCGTCCTCCGAGAGTATCTGCGCCTCCACGCCGGGCAGAGGCAGGCCGACGGAGCCGGGCTTACGCGCGCCATCCAGCGGGTTGCACGAGACGACAGGCGAGGCCTCCGTCAGGCCGTAACCCTCAAGAAGCGGGATGGGGTAGTTTTTCTCCCAGCGCGCAAGCGTATCCTTTGAGAGCGGAGCCGCGCCGCTCACGCAGATTCTTAGCGGCAGGAGCCTCAATATCAGCCTTGGGAAGCGCTTCATGGACAGGAGGTTGTATACCGGCGGAATGGCTATGAAAAACGACGCGCGCCCGAATACCACGGCCTTTATGACATTCGAGAAAGGCTTCACGGAGCGAAGGATTATTACCCTTGCCCCGATGGTCACGGGAAGGAGCAGGCATACCATGAAAGAGAACGCATGGAACATCGGCAGGAAAAGAAGGAAGCGGTCTTTTCTGGTAACCCTGAACATTTTCACGCAGGCGTCGGCGTTTGAAAGGAGGTTTTCGTGCGTGAGCATCACGCCCTTGGGCTTTCCGGTAGTCCCGGAGGTGTAGAGTATCGCCGCCGCGTCAGGTAAGCCCTTACTCCCTTCCCCGCTGCCGGTGGGCGAGGGGGTA
>JAJYGS010000144.1 GCA_021785055.1 Nitrospirota bacterium
CTCGACCTCCATTATGCTGTCGCACGGGATGCGAAGCTCGCTCACAAATGCCTCTATCGAAAGCCTGTCCGGGCTTTTAATCACGGTATACATGCGTTTTTCTTCTATATTGGAGAAGGAATAGAGCACTTCCACGCCTTTCCCGGAGGCGAAATGCATTTTCCTTATCAAATCGCGGCTTAAGTCTGATACGACCTGGTGCTCGGAGATAAACATCCGCATGTCGTTTCCCATAGCACCCCTCCTGATTAAAATATACCCTTAGAGGCCGGTTTGGTCAAGGAATCGGGCCGTTTCACCGGGAAACGCGGAGCATGAAATTCCCGCCGGGGATAAATGTGAACGGGACTTTCAGACGCCTGGCCTTAAGGCCGTCTGATTTCAGCGCGGAAACAAGCTTTTCCATATCTGGATATTCTTTACCGTCGAGTCCCATGACCGGATATATCCTCACCTCCGGGGCGACCCGCGTGAACTCACGGATGCAGTCCATGTGGAAATTGAAACCGAGCCTGTCGCCGTAAAGAAAGAGGAAATGGCTGGAGAGGATGAGTTTGAACGAATCGTCCGCGAACGGGAGCCTCGGAAGCCTTGCCGGGACATAGCGGGAATTTTTAAATCCTGCCGGGAAATCTTTTGAAAAATTCACGAGCGCCTTCATTCGCTCCGTGGCGTGAAGCTCCGGCGTTTTATAGAAACTCCAGTCGTAGCCGTCCCGAACCTTGTAAAACTGCTCCAAGGCGTACGCCGTGTCCTTGCAGGCCTTGTCGATGAGCTTGTCGGCGGGAATGCCGTACAGGATGTCCGCGGCGGTAACATCGTATCCAATATTCACAGCCTCAGCCGTAAACGACGACGCCCCCGCCGGGCAGTCGAGAATGCCGCCTGACCGTAATATCTTGCGGTTCAGGTTAAATATTTTTGAATATTCCCTGAATGTGCGGCCTATGAAGGCGATGCGGTTCAAGTCCATTTTTCTGGACACGGCTCTCATATCGCCCCCATCATCGACTCGACCGCCTCTCCCAGCTTCTCGCAGGCCATGCGCGAATTCCCGCCGAACCGCATCAGCGGCGGGATTTTCGCCGGGTGCGCGACGATATGCAATATCAGCCGCGTCATGTCAATCTTTCCCCCGCGCATGAAGAGATTGAAGTCCACCGGCAGGTCTTCGTCCAACGTGTCGGATATGGCGCGAATCGAGATGAACGGGATGCCCGCCTCGGTGCAGGCGCGGGCCGCGCCGCCGGACTCCATGTCGAGGGCGATCGCACCCGTCGCATCCGCAATTTCCTTTTTTTTATCGGACGTTATTATCGTTTTTGAGACTGCTGCGAACCTCCCGACACGGCATTTGACCTTCGAGAGCGCGGCAACCGGACCGGGGGCGCTTGGATAGACATTGCCGGACGATGCCTCGACTACTTCCGCCGCCCCGACAATATCTCCGGGGGCGAGCTCGGGAGTAAGCGCCGCCGACAGGCCGACCGAGACATATGCGGAGGCATCGGGATATAGACCGATGAGCCTTTTTGCCGTCCGGTAAGCGTTTTCGTCTCCCATCCCGGATACGGCCAGAATTGCCGGACTGACGCCCGCTTCCCCTTCAAAACAGCCGTTTTCGGCCCGGCGGAATCTGCCGTGCTTTTTTATCCCGTTGATTTCCATCGGGAAGGCGCCTGCGAATATTATGGGTACGGACATAAGGCTCCAAAAACAACGGGCGCGATAAATCGCGCCCCTGCATAAAACACTATAAAATCGGGTAGCGCAAACAGGAATTTGCCTCCCGTAAAATTAACCTTGCCGGGCCGCAATTTACCTGCCGCAGCCCCCGCAGAACAGCTTCCTGTAAGTCCCTTTCTGGCGGTTTTCCAGCCGTATTTCGTCCGTCCTCGTGCGCCCCCGTGTAATGACGGAGCGGTACATGGACAGCGCCCAGAGCGGGAAGTATTTGCTGTACATGTGGTACCGGAGGTAGAAAACGCGCGGGAAGCCCGTGCCGGTGTAATCTTCTTCGTCCCAATACCCGTAGCGGTTCTGCGTATTCAGGAGATATTCCACTCCGCGCCTGACCTCCGGAGACGACACCTCGCCTGCCGATATAAGCCCGATAAGCGCCCAGGCCGTCTGGGAAGAGGTAGAGTTCCAGTCCGAGGCCGCAAGCGGGTCACGATAGGTATCGCAGGATTCGCCCCAGCCGCCGTCTTCGTGCTGGCGGCTCTTAAGCCATCTTGCGGCCCTCCTGACATATTCCCTGTCCATGTCCTCGCCGATCAGCCTCAGGCCCGCGAGCACCGACCACGTCCCGTAGATATAGTTCACTCCCCAGCGCCCGTACCAGGAGCCGTCCTGCTCCTGCTCCCTCAGCAGGAAGTCGTGCGCCGCCTTCGCGGGGCCGTAGGAGAGGTCGAGTCCCATAAGGCCCATTATCTCAAGCGCCCGGCCCGTCAGGTCGGACGTGGACGGGTCGAGAAGCGCGCCGTGGTCGGCGAAGGGAATGTAATTGAATATGAGCTTGTTGTTGTCCTTGTCGAACGCGCCCCAGCCGCCGTCGCTGCACTGCATCTTCACAAGCCATTCGAACGCGGCTGTAATGCGGCGGAACTTCTTCTCGTCCTCGAACGTCTTTACCTTCAGGAGCGAGAGCAGAACCATCGAGGTGTCGTCGTTGTCGGGATAGAACTCGTTCTCGAACTGGAAATACCAGCCGCCGGGGTCTGCGTCCGGAACCTTGACCTTCCAATCCCCCCTGGTGGAGGTCTGCTTGCGGAAGAGCCAGTCTGCCGCGTGCCGGAAACTGCCGTGGTCGGCGGGGAGGCCGGCCTCGAACAGCGCGTTTATGGCGATGGGCGTATCCCATACAGGCGATACGCACGGCTGGAGATACATGGAGTCGTCTCCAAGCTCCACTTCGAGGTCCTCGATGGATTTGAACGCCTGCTCAAGCAGGGGGTCTCCGTCCGGATGTCCCATAAGCTTGAGCGCCACGACGGAGTTGGCCATGGCCGGGTATATTCCGCCCAGCCCCCCTTCGCCCTTCATGCGCTCCGCCATCCATTTGTAGGCCTCCGTGAGACCCCTCGTCCGGAGGGCCTTGTTGGCATGTCTCTCGTAGAACCTCAGGAAGCCGTCCAGAGTAATGAATGCGTTCTTCCATGTGAGAAATTTTTCTTCTTTTCTGAACCGAGGGTCGCGCTTCCGGCAGTTTTCGCGGTCGCCCCTGTCGGCAAAGAGCTCCCCAATTCCCATTTCCGGCGGGAGCGCCATGACGGGTTTCTTGTCGAAGATGATAAGCAGGGGGACAAGGACAGTCCTGGACCAGTAGGATATTTCGTATATGTTGAAATAGAACCAGGAGGGCAGGAGCATTATCTCGACAGGCATGCACGGGACGCCGTCCCACGGATACTGGCCGAACATCGCAAGCGTAATCTTCGTAAAGACGTTCGCCCGTATAAGCCCGCCGTTTTTAAGGACGTTCTCCCTGGCGCGCGCCATGAAAGGCTCGGCGGCGGATACGCCCGCGAGCTTCAATGCGAAATACGTCTTGATTGTGGCGGAGAGGTCGGCAGGCCCTCCGCGGTAGATATACCACCCGCCGTCTTCCATCTGGATGGATTTCAGGTAGTTGACTATCCGCTCTTCCTTCGCCTCGTCCACGCGGCCAAGGAAACGGCGGAACATGAGATATTCGGCGGGTATGGTGGCGTCCGCCTCAAGCTGGTCAACCCAGAACCCCTCCACGGGGTCCTGCACGCCCAGCAGATATCGCATGGCCTTATCCACCGCATTCCCAAGCCCGACGGAAAGACCGCCTGCCCTGCCGACAGCCCGGCCTCCCTCAGGCAGACTTTCGCTTAACCAGTCTTCGGCGGAGCTGCCGCGCTCCCCGGCGTCATAAGGCCGCCCCAGGCGACTGAACTCGTCCATGCCCCTCCATTCGCGATAATTCTTCAAATTTTATAAGCGGTTGAATTGTCCGTAAAGCTGGACGGTTTTCCAATTATACTTCTTCAAAAGCTTATGTCAAGTAAACTTATAAAAATAAAAAAATCTTAATAATTTCCCCGGTCAACTAAAATTCCATTTAACAAGCTCGACAATATCCCTGAGATTCTTTCCAACCTCCTCGACCGCCGTCGGCTCCACTCCGCAGTGCATCATGCAGTTACGACAGCGCGGGTCTTTGCGCTCCACGAACCTGTCCCAGTCCGTGCTATCGATAAGCTCGCGGAAGGTCTTGTAGTGCCGGTCGGTAATGAGATAGCATGGGCCTTTCCAGCCCTGGGGGTTTACGGTAACGCTGCCCCAGGGGGTGCATTTGAGGTCCCTCTCCCCGGCCAGGAAGCGCATATAGAGCGGGGTATTTACGAAGCGGTATTTTTCCGCCATCTTGAACACTTCCCTGAACTTCTTCCGGCTTTCTTCGCGCTCAAGGAATATATCCTTTTCGACCATTTCGTATGAGAAGCCGGGCGTAACGAGAAAGCCGTCCACTCCGAGCGCGGTAAGCCTTTTAAACAGCTCCTCGATTTCCTTTATATCCGTTTCCTTGTAGAGCGTGGTGTTTACAATCAGCCTGTGTCCCCTTGACTTCGCCTCGGAGATCGCCTTCGTCTGGACGTCGAATATGCCCTTGCGGCCCCTTGTAAATTCCTGCGTCTCCTCAAGGCCGTCGATGGAGATTGTGAACGTCAGGTAGGGAGACGGAGTGAATTTATCGAGAGAACCGGACAGCTTTACGGCGTTGGTGCAGAACTGGATATGCCTTTTCATGGCTATCAGTTCGGATACAAGCTCTCCTACCTGCGGGTACATGAGAGGCTCGCCTCCGCAGATGGAGATAACGGGCGTGCCGCACTCCTTCGCCGCGTTTATGCACTCCTCCAGCGTCATCATGTCCTGGAGCGTGTCTTTGTATTCCCTTATCCTGCCGCAGCCTATGCAGGAGAGGTTGCACAGATGAAGCGGCTCCAGCATCAGGACGAGGGGGAACTTTTTAACGCCTTTTATCTTGTTCTTGACGATATACTTCGTCATAGAGACATTTAACTGCACTGGGTGACGCAAATCAAAACCTCCAAACTAATAGTAATCCACCGGGTCTTTCTTGTGCCGCACCGCCCACCAGAAAATAAGATTGCTCGGCAGCCCCTGCCACATGTACGCGTTCGGCGGAGACAGGAACCTTTTGAATATTCCCGACAGGGAATAGAACTCCTCGAAGCAGTTCCATACGCCGTCCTCGACCTCTTTCGGGGTCATATTCCTGGGTGTAAAAAGACATTCCATGCCCAGGTACCTGTCCGCCATCGGGTTTATGACGCGCCCTTCGTCTTCGAGCTTTTTCCTCATGGCCGTCCCGGTGCGCGGGGTTACGGTATTGAAAAACGCCATCGGCGCCTTTACCTGCTTTAAAAAATCCATCGTCTCCGCGAATATCTCCGACGTGTCTTCGTCAAGGCCGAACAGGAAATTCAGGGAGTAGAATATGCCCCGTTTCTCGAGCGCACGGAGCATCTCCATGTATTCCTTTACCGAATTCTGTTTCTTGTTGATTGAGCCGAGGCTTTTCTGCGAGACGGATTCTATGCCTATGTTCACGTGATATACGCCTGCCTTTATGGCGAGGTCGAGGAGTTCCTCGTCCCTTGAGGTATTAATCGTCCACAGGCAGCTCCATTTGACTCCAAGCGGCGCCATCGCCTTGAAAAGCTCGCGGGCGTAGTCCCTGTTCCCCGTGATGTTGTCGTCCACCACCTGTATCTTCCCGGTCGGTATCCGCTTTATGTCCTCGATTACCTCCGGGACGGGCCTGTGCCGGTATGTCCCGCCGTAGAACACGGGCACTTCGCAGAAGCTGCACTTGAACGGGCAGCCGCGCGTCGTCTGGAGCGGCAGGAACGGCACGAAATATTTCTTCAGGTCGAGCAGGTCCCAGCGCGGGAGCGGGAGGTTCTTCAGGTCGTGGAACCTGCCCGCCTTGTAGCGCCGCTTCATCTTGCCGTCTTTGAAATCCGTAAGCAGCTGCTCCCAGACATATTCGGCCTCGCCCTCGACGACGGCGTCGCAGTGTTCCAGGCATTCCTCCGGCAGGAGCGTCGCATGGAAGCCGCCCATCACGACAGGCACGCCCTTCTTCCTGAACCTGTCCGCGATATGATACGCGCGAGACGAACTGGCGATGGCCACGGATAGGGCTACCACGTCGTATCCGCCGTCGTAGTTTATCTCGGAGAGCCTGTCGTCCAAGAGCTCGATGTCAACCCACTTCGGCGTCAAGCCCGCCATATAGGGAAGCGCAAGGCCCATTATCCAGCGCTTTGGGGTCTTGTAGGGAGTGCCGTCCTTGAAGACGGTCGCAGGCTGTATCATCAGCAGCTTCATAGCCGCCTACTTCGCTCCACTGCCGCCCGGGGCCGCCATTTCTTCCGATTCCTGTTTCGTCTTCATCTTCTTCACCAGGTCCGCATACGAGGAGGAGCGGATGATCTTGTTGAACTGGATGCGGTAGTTGTTTATCAGGGAGACGTGCTCGATTACGATGTCGTATACCCACCAGTTCCCGTTCTTGTTAATCAGTCTGTAATTTACGGGTATCTTCTCGTGCCGTTTAGTAATAATATCAGAATCCACGGTCGCGTAACCGTCGCTTATTTTCTCGCCGGTATAGATGATCTTTTCGTTGGTGTATCCCTCTATCCTGTTGATGTAGGAGCGCTCAAGGAGGTCGGAGAAAAGAGAGACGAACTGGTTTTTCTCCTGCGGAGTCCTCTGGCGCCAGAAAATCGCCAGGGAACGCTTCGCCATCTCCCTGTAATCGAATACGGTGCTCGCCAGCGCCATTATCTTCTTCCTTCTCTCCCTTTCATGTACGGGGCCTTTGAGCTTCGGGTTCTTGAGGACGTCGATTACCTTGTCGGCGGCAGTCTTCACCCGCTCCGTCGGCTGCCCGGCAAATGCGCCCTGGGCCATAGCAATAATCAAAAGCGCCGGCAATACTGCATAGATTAGTTTTTTCATATCGTCTCCCTTTAAAAAAAAACCGTGGTTCGTGTTCGCGAAAATCTATTTCTCCATCTCCTCCACTGCCTTCAACGGGTGCTTACTTACAGTATACGGTATTTCGTATGCGTCTTTCCCGGTAGCGTGGTCGAGGTTCGCTATAGCCATGCGCTGGTTGAATACCGCCTTGAAGTAATCGGCGCGAATCTTGGCATAGGCCTTCACGGAGTCCGCTATGTCCCTGGCGCTGCCGACGCCCAGGTCGAAATTGGAAAGAGAGACAACCACCCATTGTTTCGCTTTGGTGTATGCGTCGTCAAGGGATTTAATCTCGCTGTTGGCCTCGACAAGCTGGAGATACGCCTGCTTCACCTGGAAGGGCACGCCGCCCATGGCGTAGAGCTGTTTCATCTTCAGCTTCATGTATTCCGCCCTGGCCTCGGAAACCTTGCTCTTTCTTATGCCGAAGTCCATCCCCCATTTGAAGCCTACCACAGCGCCGCCGTATGCGTGGTCGAACTCGTCAGTTATGTACGGGTTATTCAAGTGGTCCCTGTTCGTCGCCCCCGCGAGGGAATACAGCCCGGCCATGAATACCTGAGGGAAATAATCGGCATACTGCGCCTTTATAAGATATTTCCTGGCCGCCAGTCCCTCTTTCAACTGGATAAATTCCAGGCGGTCTTTCATTGCGGCTTTTTTATAGGAATCGAAATCCTGTAGGCTTACCGTGGCGGGCGCGAGGTATTTGTCCTTTACGTCTATTTTCTTGCCCATGTTGTTGGTTAATAATTGCAGGCCGTAGTAGGCCTCGTTTATACCCTCGTCGGCCATCGCCGTGTATTTGGCGAGTTCGCCCTGGTATGTCTGAAGCTTGTAGAGGTCTACCTCGTCCACGTTCGGCGCGCCCGCGTTGAGCTGGCGCTGGACCTTGTCCGTCGCCTTGTTAAG
>JAJYGS010000121.1 GCA_021785055.1 Nitrospirota bacterium
CATCCCTAAGAAGGCGGGTTGGCTTGCTGGTTGTCCATGTGCCTTATTATCCGGCCTTCGACAAGATATACGACCATCTCCGCTATATTCGTGGCGTGGTCGGCTATCCTCTCAAGGTATTTCGAGATGTAGGTTATTCTTATGGCCCTGGATATGGAGTGCGGGTCTTCTATCATAAAGGTCAGAAGCTCCCTGAATATCTGCTTGTTCAGCTCGTCTACGAAATCGTCCTCGTCAAGCACCGACCACGCAAGCTCGGAGTTCCTGTTGACGAAGGCGTCGAGGGCCTCTTTGAGCATGTTTCTTGCTGCCTTGGCCATCCTCGGTATGTCTATGTAGGGCTTCAGTATCGGCTCCTCGTTCAGTTCAAGCGCGCGTTCCGACACGTCCACCGCGAGGTCTCCGATTCGCTCTATGTCCGTGACAATCTTCATGGCCGTGGTGATAAAGCGCAGGTCTCCCGCCTCGGGCTGCCGGAGCGCCAGGAGTCTTATGCACTCCTCGTCTATCTCCACCTCCATGCGGTTTACCTCGTGGTCGGCGTCTATGACCTTCCTGGCGAGGTCGTTGTCCCGGTCCACGAGCGACTTTATCGACCGCGCGACCTGGGCCTCGACTACCGAACCCATCGTCAGGAGCCGTTCCTTCAAGTCGCTAAGCTCCTTATCGAGTATTTTGCCCAAGTTATTTTCTCCTTATCCGAACCTGCCGGTTATGTAATCCTCCGTCCTCTTGTCCGACGGGTTGGTGAAGATCTTGTCGGTCGTCCCGTATTCTATCAGACGCCCGGAGAGGAAGAACGCAGTCCTGTCGGATATCCTCGCCGCCTGCTGCATGTTGTGCGTAACCACCACTATTGTATACCGTTCCTTGAGGTCGGTAAAGAGGTCTTCTATCTTCGCCGTAGAGATTGGGTCGAGCGCGGAGGCCGGTTCGTCCGCAAGAAGGACTTCCGGCTCAACGGCCAGCGCGCGGGCTATGCAGAGCCTCTGCTGCTGTCCTCCGGAGAGGCTTATACCCGGCTTGTTAAGCTGGTCCTTGACCTCGTCCCAGAGAGCCGCGCGCCTTAAGTATTTTTCCGCCGTCTCTTCAATCTCGTGCCTGTTCAGTCTTTTGTTCAGTATGATGCCCGCCACCGCGTTTTCCTTGATGGACATGGTGGGGAATGGATTGGGCTTCTGGAACACCATCCCAAGGCGGCGCCTTATAAGCACCGGGTCGACTCCGCTCCCGTAGACGTCTTCGCCGTCAAGGATTACCCTGCCGCTCGAATACGCACCGCGTATCTCCTCGTGCATCCTGTTTATACACCTGATGAACGTGGACTTCCCGCATCCGGAGGGGCCTATTATCGCCGTAATGGAGTTCTCCGGGACGGCCATGTTGATTTCGTGCAGGGCCTGCGTCTTTCCGAACCATGCGTTTAAACCTTCTACGGCAATCTTGTCAGCCATTTCGTTTGAACCCTTTCCGCGCAAGATAAAGCCGGGCCGAAATATTCAGGATAAGGACCATGCCGACCAGCACGAGCGCCGCCGCCCACGCCTTCTGCTGCCAGTCCTGATACGGCGAGATGGAGTAGTTGAACAGGTCCACCGGGAGTGTCGCCATCGGCTGGCCCGGATTGAAGTTCCAGAAAGAATTCGAGAACGACGTAAAGAGAAGCGGCGCAGCCTCGCCGCCGACCCTCGCTATGGCAAGTATCGTGCCTGTGACGAGGCCGCCGGAGGCCGTTTTCAGGACTATGCTGAGTATCGTCTTCCATTTCGGGACGCCCAGGGCGAAAGACGCCTCGCGCAGCGTGTCGGGAACTGTCCTGAATATCTCCTCCGAAGAACGGATGATTATCGGAAGCATCAGGAGCGCGAGCGAGACGGAGCCGGAGAATGCCGAAAACCTGTGCATCCGCGTTACAACGAGCGCGTAGGCGACTATGCCGGCGACTATCGCCGGGACTCCGGCGAGGACGTCCGAGACGAACCGGACGGTGGAGGCAAAGAAACCCCTGCCGTATTCGGAGAGATATATTGCCGTCGCCATCCCCACCGGTATGGCCATCAGGGCCGCCATGCCGACGACTATTATACTCCCGACGATGGAATTGGCAAGCCCACCGCCTGGTACGCCGACGGGGGTGGGGAGTTTCGTGAAGAAATCGAAATTGACGGCGGATACGCCTTTTATGAACGTGTAGCCGAGTATCCAGAAGAGCATCGAGACCGCCGCCAGCGCGGCAAGGAGCGACAGGCCGAGCATCGTCGTCCCGAAGACCTTCCGCCTCATATATCTGAAGTCCGTCTTCATATCCGCGCGCCTCCGGAGAAACGGTTCATACGGAGCATCAGAAGCTTCGCGAATGCGTTTATGATGACGCTTATCACGAAGAGTATGAGGCCGAGTTCTATAAGCGCGGATATCTGGAGCTTGTCGAATGCCTCCGTGAACTGGTTCGCTATGGCGCTCGATATGGTATAGCCCGGGTCGAGCAGGGAGAGCGAGAACTGGGGCGTGTTGCCGATTACCATCGTGACGGCCATCGTCTCGCCCAGGGCGCGCCCGAGCCCCAGCACGACGGCGCCGAGTATGCCGGAACGGCTGTTCGGGACGACGACCTTCGAGACGACCTCCCACCTCGTCATGCCGAGCGCCAGGCCGCCCTCGCGCTGGTTGGACGGGACGGCATACATCACGTCCCTCGAAATGGAGGAGATGGTCGGGATTATCATCACGGCCAGAAGGAGGCCGGCATTCAGAAATCCCAGCCCCAGGGGATAGCCCTTGAAAAACGGCAGCCAGCTTAAGTTGGAAAGCGGCGGCTCTATATATTGCTGGAGTATGGGCGAGAGCACGAAAAGCCCCCACAGGCCGAATATCAGGCTTGGGATTGCCGCGAGCAGTTCTATCAGAAAACCTACCGAACTCCTGAGCCAGGCGGGCGCGAGCTCCGAGAGGAATATGGCGATGCCGAGGCTCACGGGCAATGCGATAAGCAGGGCAATAAAGGAGGTATAGAACGTCCCCCAGATAAAAGGAAGGGCCCCGTACACCTTCTGCACGGGGTCCCATTCCTTCGACACCAGGAACTTAAGCCCGAACTTATGGAAGGTTGGTTCCGATGCGCTTATAAGCTCGTAAACCACCACCACAGATATGAGCAGCACCGACAGGGAGAAAAAACCCGTCATGCCCATAAAGATTTTTTCAGGGCTTATTATCTTTTTTCTGCTCAGCCGCTCAGCCAAAAACCGTTCCTTCTTTATCTTACCTGCCTGTTAAGCTCGTTTAAAATCCTCGTCTTGAGCCTGGCCGGCAGCGGGACATAGTCCAGCGACAAGGCGTCCCTGTCCCCGTTGGTGTAGGCCCATTTGACATAGCTCTTTACCGCGGCGGCCTTGGCCGGGGCAAGGTTCTTCGGAATAAGCATGAAGGTGAACCCGGCTATGGGATACGAGTTCTTCCCAGGCGCGTTTGTGAACTTGATGTAGAAATCGGACGGGATCTTCGCGTGGCTGGCCGCCTCCCTGGCGTTTGCCAGGGTAGGATACACCCAGTTGCCGCTCTTGTTCTTCAGTGCCGCATAGGTCATGCCGCTCTGCAGGACGTAGGCAAGCTCGACATAGCCGAATGCGCCGCGGGTCTTCTGTATCGTGCCGGCGACTCCCTGGTTACCCTTGCCGCCGAGGCCGACCGGCCAGTTTACGGACGTGCCGGAACCGACCCTCTGCCGCCATTCCGGGCTTATGTCGCCAAGGAACCAGGTGAAGATGTTCGTCGTCCCGGAACCGTCGGAGCGGTGTACGACTATTATCGGCATATTGGGGAAGTTCATGCGGGGGTTAAGCCTCGTTATCTCCGGGTCGTTCCATTTCGTTACCTTGCCGAGATATATGTCGGCTATTGTGGAAGGCAGAAGCATCAGGCCGGTCTTGATGCCGGGAAGGTTGTACGCCATCGCCACGGCGCCGCCGACCGTCGGGAACATGAAGAGGTTGTTCTTCTTCTGATCGCCGCCCTTCAATGGCGCGTCGCTGCAGCCGAAATCCACCGTCCTGGACTCTATCTGCTGAATCCCGGCGCCGCTGCCGATGGCGGCGTAGTTTATCTTCGTCCCGGTCTGCTTCGCGTAGGAATAGAACCACTTGGAATACAAGGGATACGGGAACGTCGCGCCTGCCGCATTCAGGGTCATGGCCGAGGCGGCGGAGACGGAAGCGGCAAAGAGCATCGCCGATATCACGATCATCAAAATCTTCTTCATTATTAACCTCCTGTCGCTTTCTTTGGAAGCGACACGTTTAGACTGTTATATTATACCCTCAGAACTGCACCTGCAAATCCGCTTTGACAAAGTTACTGTCAAGGTCGTTCTTTGCCTTTAGCGCCGCGCCGGTAATAGTCCTGTCGTTATCGAGCACGAACATCACGTTCTTGTTGACGTCATATGCCACGCCGTATATCCACCTTGTGGCGGTGGTACCGGGCAAGTCCTCGTCGTGCCTGAACTTGTCGAAGCGCCCCAGTATCCTGATTGGCTTCAAGAAAGGCATCCTGTACCAGGCCATTGCGGAGAAGCCCTGGCCCTTGACGTTGTTTACGCCGGTGTGGGTAAGCTTCATCGGGTCCGTGCCGCTTGTCCAGTCGTACTCGCCCCCAATGAAGGCGTCGTCGTGATACTTATAGCCCGCGAAGGCGATATAACGGTAGTTCTTGTGCAGGAAGTCCTGCTGCGATAACTTGGCATAGCCGGAGAACTGAAGCTGTTTCAATGCGTCTACGTGTGGTATCGGGTTTACCGTGAGCCTCGCCTCCACGGCCTTGTACTTGTTCTGCTCGTCGGAGTGATAGCCCTCGCCGTTGTCGATGGAGACCTGCCATGAGCCGTAGCCCTTCGGAAGCGGCCCGCGGAAGTCCACGCCCAGGTCGCCCGCGTTTATGTAGCCCTCTTTCTCTATAAGCATGTTGTCAACCACGCGGAACTCCCAGAGTCCTTCCTCGTAGTCCAGCCACGGCGTCTGGAACTGTCCCATCTTGACTTCCATGCCTGGATAGAACGAAAGGAACTTGTGGAAGTCGACGTAATAATACTTCAGCCTGAACTCGTAGTCCCCGTTGTTGTTGTCTCCGGGCGCGCTCACGCGGCTTAAATCCGACGTGATGCGCACGCCTATCTGCGGGGTCAGGTCGGCAAAGACGTTCAAGTAGCCCCGGTTCAGCGCGAAGGCGTTCCTGGCGTCCTTGTGGCCGTTATCGACTATCGGGTTTTCCTTGTCGAGATTATAGTAATACTCCCCATACATCAGGCCGCCGATCTTTATCTTGGGGAAAGTCTTGGCCTCTTTCTCTCCGACGGCGTTAGTCACGGCGTCCTTGAACGCCTGGCTGCTGTAATCGCCTGCCGGAGCCGGAGCGGCCTGTGCGGGCGAACCTTGAGGCGCCGCTTGGAGGGTGGACAGGTCCACGGGGACCCTGCCCTCGCCGGGCTTTGTGAAGACCTGCCCGGTATTAGGGTCCTGCCACAGCACCGGGGACTGGCACCACCCCGATGCGGACAGAGACAAGAGAATTAACGCAAAAACCGTCGCACTCAAATATTTTTTCAATGTTATCATCCCTCCTGTTACAGAATTATTACAGTTATGTTACAAATCCGTTAAATCCGCCCCTGCCGGGCCTTTTCACCCCCTTTCCAAGGATTTCGGGCGTAAGGATAGCAGGTAATTGTTACGGTGTTATTAAAGGTATTTTAATTTTTGGTTACAGTGAGGATTTGAAGGAAAGCGTGACTTTCGTTCCCCTGGAGCCTGCCGGCAGGCTGGAGTTGTTCGACAGACTGACGGGGCTTTCGATATTGAAGCTTCCGCCGTGGAGTCTCACTAAGTGCTTGACGATTGCGAGGCCCAGGCCCGTGCCGCCAAGCTCGCGTGAGCGCGCCGGGTCCACCCTGAAGAAGCGTTCTCCCAGTCTCGGCAGCATCTCCTGCGGGATTCCGGGACCGGTGTCGGTTATGGAAACCTCCACAATGCCGCCGGACTTCTCCGCCCGGCCAGCCAGTCTGCCGGCCCCGGCAATTGTAACGCTCTCGCCGCGCGGAGTGTATTTTACGGCGTTATCGAGGACGTTGAGTATTATCTGGTAGAGCCTGTCCCTGTCCGCCAGGACGGGCGGCATATCGCCGGGGAACTCGAAAAGCAGTTTTATGCCCTTCTCTTTTATCTTCGGCTCAAGAAGAGCCGCGGCCTCAGCCGCCACATCCTTAACCGAAACCGGCCTCACTGTGAGCCTGACCTCGCCAAGCTCGATTCTCGAAAGAGTCATAAGGTCTTCGACAAGCCTGGAAAGCCTCTGCGCGTTGGATTCGATTATCCCGATGAACCTCGCGGCCTTTTCTTTGTCGTTTATCGCGCCGTCCATCAGCGTCTCCGCAAAGCCCTGAATGGCGGAGATAGGCGTCTTAAGCTCATGGGTTACGTTGGCAACGAAATCCCTGCGCACCCGCTCGAGATGAAACATCCTCGTGACGTCGTGCAGGACTATGACTATCCCTGAGAAGTTGTCTTCTATAATAAGCGGCACGCACCCGGCAATGAAATACATCGGCTCCGGGAATCCCGTCTCTATCTCGCCGGACGTATAATCCTTCCGCTCGTGCGCGCTCTTGTAGAGGTTAAGCAGCCCCTCGTTCCTTATCACCTCGACAAGCGGCCTGCCTAAGGCGTCCTCCTCCCTTATGCCGAACGTCCTCAGGAACGCGGGGTTTACAAGCCCCACCTGGCCCTTTGCGTCGGTCATCATGACGCCTTCCGCCATCCCTTTCAGGACCGCAGTCAGGACTACCTTTTCCTTCGAGAGCGCATCCACGTTCTTTTTGAGCTGCTCAGACATGAGGTTAAGGTTCTCGGCGAGGATGCCGAGCTCGTCCCCGCCACCGGAGGCGATACGGCTGCCGAAATCGCCCGCCGCTATCTTCCCGGTAAAGGCTGTCATCCTGTCAACCCTGCGGGCAAGCCTCAGCCGGGACAGGAACGCCCAAACTATAATAATGACGATAAATGCTGAAAGAACCGCCGCGATACTCGTCATTCGGCCATCTCGTATCCTATACCGCGCGCGGTCTTTATGATGGCGGGGTTCTCCGGGTCTTCCTCTATCTTCGCCCTGAGCCGCCGGATATGGACGTCAACCGTCCGAGGCTCTACGAACTGGTCGTCCTTCCAGACATTGTCGAGGAGCTTCTCCCTGGGGATTACCCTGCCCCTGTTCAGGGCCAGGTATTTAAGGAGCTTGAACTCCGTGGGGGAGAGGGTGAGCGGTTTCTCGTGCAGGTAAACCTTGTTTTTGTCCAGGTCTATCTTCAGACTGCCTGCCTTTATGACCGTGGGCGCATGGCCGTTTGTCGAGAGCCTCCTGAGCACCGCCTTCACCCTTGCCACAAGCTCCCTGGGCGAAAAAGGCTTGGTAACGTAGTCGTCCGCGCCGAGTTCCAGCCCGAGCACGCGGTCGAGCTCTCCGCCCCTGGCCGTCAGAAGAATTACGGGAATGTCCTGGCTCTCAGGTTTTTTCTTGAGCTCCCGGAGCACTTCCAGGCCCTGCATCCCCGGAAGCATTATGTCGAGCACGATAAGGGATGGGGAGTCTTTTCGGACGATTTTGAGGGCGTCAAGGCCGTTACCCGCAGTGGATACCCTGTAGCCTTCCTTTGCGAGGTTGTATTCGACCAGCTCCAGCAGGTCTTTCTCGTCGTCCACCACAAGAATACTCTCTGACATCTTGCGTCTCCTTAATGTTTTTACCGTCTTACTCTATTATATTTCATTTTTTTCGTCCAATAAAAAAGAGAGTTTCATCATAACTTAATGTTCTTTTAATCAAACTGCAACAACTCTCTGCTTTAATGTCGCCCATGATACTCTTCAGAAAGACGGTTGACATAATAATAA
>JAJYGS010000113.1 GCA_021785055.1 Nitrospirota bacterium
CGAGAGGATTGCCTTCAGCGAATTTATCGTGTCCTCGACCGGCTCGCCGGCGGGCAGCATCAGCCATACCGTGCGCGGGGGGGCGAGTTTTGCGGCGAGATCCTCAAGAGACGCCGCCGCTTCCGCCCCCTCTTTTGCGAGGTCCGCGACATTCTCCAGCGAGCGGTCGAAGGCGACAGCCGCGTGCCCGCCTTTTATCAGCCTGCGGGCCATGTTGCCGCCCATCTTCCCAAGTCCTATCATGCCGAACTGCATTATGCCTCCTTACGCCGCCTTTTTCGCCATGCCCTCCAGCTTCCTTGCAATCGCGCCGAGGACGTCGTTGTACGAATCGCTGAATTTCTTTACGCCCTCTTCCTCAAGCCGCTCCGTCGCCTGCCCCAGGTTTATGCCTATGGACGAGATTTTCTCGAACACGTCCCGCGCGTCCTGGAGGTCATGCTCTATCGTTACGCGGACCTTTCCGTGATCCTTGAACTTCGTCAGCGTCTCAAGCGGCATGGTGTTTACGGTGTCGGGGGCGACGAGTTCCTCCACGTACTTGATGTCGCTGTATTTCGGGTTTTTCGTCCCCGTCGAGGCCCAGAGGAGCCTCTGCGCGTTCGCGCCCTTCTCGCGTATAAGCCTGAAACCGGTGCCCAGGAAAATCTCCTTGTATTTCTGGTATGCGAGCTTGCAGTTCGCCACGCCCGCCTTCCCGTAGAGATTTCTTATCCGGCGCTCTTCGTTCTCCGTGCCCGCCGCCGGGAGCTTCTCGTTGAACATCGCGTCGAAAAGCGCGTCCACCCGGCTGACGAAGAAGCTCGCCACGGAGTGTATGTCGGAGACGGGCTGTCCCGCGCTTATCCGCCTCTCGATCCCCCTGAGATAGGCCAGGGCCACGGCCTCGTATCTCTGGACGGAGAAAAGAAGCGTCACGTTTACGTTTATGCCTTCCGCCGTCAGCTCCTCTATGGCCGAAACCCCCTCCGGGACACCCGGTATCTTAACTAGTATATTCTTCCTGCCGATTTCAAAGACAAGCCGTCTCGCCTCGGTTATGGATGCGCCCGCATCCCGCGCCAGGTCCGGCGACACCTCGATGCTTACATACCCGTCCTGTCCACCGCTTCTGTCGTAGACCTCTTTTAATATATCAGCCGCCTCGCGGATGTCTTCGGTGGTTATCGCCTCGTATATCTTTTCAGGCTCCGCAACTCCGCGCCCGGCCAGTTCCTTCATCTGCGCGTCGTAGATGTCGCTTCCCTCTATCGCTCCCTGGAAGATTGT
The DNA here is from genome assembly GCA_021785055.1 of Nitrospirota bacterium. Classification (GTDB taxonomy): domain Bacteria; phylum Nitrospirota; class JACRHJ01; order JACRHJ01; family JACRHJ01; genus JAKAHE01. The sequence goes on from JAJYGS010000113.1 coordinate 1,270, forward strand.
CGGGTTGGACGTAACGCCGGAGACGTTGTCCTCCCTGAGGAGCGCGCCGAGCCTGCCGGAGCGGATGATGTCGCGGCTTAAGAAGTCCAGCCAGACGCTCTGCCCTGCCTGGTTTAGTTGAATTAAAGGGTTGCCTGCCATGTCTGTCTCCTTGTAGTTTATGATTATTTCGCCCCGGCAGCCTTCTTCTTCCGTTCGCCGCCTTTTTTCTCCAGAAGCTTCCCGGCCTTCTCGACGATATTCTCCGCGGTGAAGCCGAACTTCTCCATGTTCACGCCGCCCGGCGCGGAGGCTCCGAAACGGTCTATCCCAATGGATATGCCCGCAGGCCCGGCATACTTCTCCCAGCCGAATACAGTCCCGGCCTCCACCGTAATCCTCGCCGCTGTGCCTGGCGGCAGCACCTTGTCTTTGTATTCGCGGGACTGCGTCTCGAACGTCTCCCGGCAGGGCATGCTCACCACCCTTGCCGAAACCCCTTCCTTCGCCAGTATCTCGTATGCCTCAAGGGCAATGTGAACCTCCGAGCCCGTGGCGACGATAATAAGCTCCGGACGCCCCTTCGGCGCGTCGGCAAGTATGTACGCCCCCATGTGAAGCCCTGCGGCACCGGCGTATTTTTTCCGGTCGATTACCGGGACCTTCTGCCTCGTCAGCGCGAGGGCGACAGGCCCGTCCTTTTCCAGGAGCGCAGATTTCCATGCCTCGGCGGTCTCGTTCGCGTCCGCCGGGCGGATTACCCGGATCCCGGGCATTGCCCGGAGCGACGCCAGCTGCTCAATCGGCTGATGTGTCGGGCCGTCCTCGCCCAGGGCGACGGAGTCGTGCGTGAAGACGTAAATGACCTTGACGCGGGAGAGCGCAGCCAGCCTGATTGCGGGGCGCATGTAGTCCGAGAATATCAGGAACGTCGCCGCGAACGGGATAAGCCCGCCGTGCAGGGCCATGCCGTTGCTTATGGCCGCCATCGCATGCTCCCTCACGCCGTAGGCGATATTCGCCCCGCCGTAGCCCCAGTGTCCCGTAACCGCGCCCTGGACTCCTTCGTCCCCGCCCGACGGGTTCTGGAAATCGCCCCTGCCGTCCATGGCCGTTTTCGTGGAAGGGTCGAGGTCTCCGGAGCCGCCGATGAGCGACGGTATCTTCTCCGCCACGGCGTTTAATACCTTCCCGCCCGCGGAGCGCGTGGCCATGCCTTTTTCGTCCGGGGGGAAGACGGGTATGTCGCCGTCCCAACCTTCCGGGAGCTTCGGCCCCGTCATAAGCTCCCACTGCGCAAGGAGTTCGGGGTATTTTTTGCCATAAGCCCGCATAAGACCCGTCCACTCCTCCTCGCGCGCCGCGCCCTTGGCCCCGGCCTCGCGGAATACCTTCAGGGCCTGGTCCGGCACGTAGAACGACTCGTCCGGCGGCCATCCCAGGTTGTCCTTCGTCAGGCGAACCTCCTCGACGCCCAGGGGAGAGCCGTGCGCCTCGAAGCTGTCCTGCTTGTTCGGGCTTCCATAGCCCAGGTGCGTGCGGACGGAGACAAGCGACGGCCTGCCCGTCTCTTCCTTTGCCGCCGCGACGGCCTTCGATACGGCCTCCAGGTCGTTTCCGTCTTCCACGCTCTGGGTGTGCCAGCCGTACGCCTCGAAGCGCTTTATAACGTCCTCCGTGAAGGAGAGCTTCGTATCGGCGGAGAGGGTCGTGTGGTTGTTGTCGTAGATGTAAATCAGCTTGCCGAGCTTTAGGTGTCCGGCAAGTGACGCCGCCTCGGAGGCGACGCCCTCCATCAAATCCCCGTCGCTCACGATGGAGAAGGTGTGGTGGTCTACAATCTCGTGCCCCGGACGGTTAAACCTCGCCGCGAGGTATCGCTCGGCGATTGCCATGCCAACGCCGTTTGCGAACCCCTGGCCGAGCGGCCCGGTCGTGCACTCCACCCCCGGCGTGTGCCCGTATTCCGGGTGGCCGGGCGTCCTGCTGCCCCACTTGCGGAAGTTCTTTATGTCGTCGAGCGAGAGGTCGTATCCTGTCAGGAACAGCATGGCGTAAAGCAGCATCGAGCCATGCCCCGCCGAGAGGACGAAGCGGTCGCGGTCGGCCCATAGCGGGTTTTTAGGATTGTATTTCAGGAATTTCGTCCACAGGACGTGCGCGACCGCCGCCGTGCCCATGGGCATGCCCGGATGCCCGGAATTTGCGAACTGGACGGCGTCCACCGCAAGGAAACGAATCGTGTTGACGCACAGGTCTTCAATGCCCATCTTCTTCAAGACAGCCCTCCCCCGCAGGTATCATGCCCCCGCAAATTCCAGATAAACGCCATTCCCGTGAAAACGGGAATACAGCGACTCTTCAAATTAAGTATATCAGAAAAACCCTGATTTAAAGAGGAAATTGCACCTGCTGCAAAGCTCGTCGTGCAGGATTTGGGTTGCTTTCGCCCTTGTGCCTGTGTTATATTAACCTCACGCATTTCCAGAGTTTTTCCCCGGAGATTTACGCATGAACATGGATTTTGTCCCGAAGTGGATAGCCTGGGAGGTTACCCGCCGATGCAACCTCAGCTGTGTCCACTGCCGCTCCGCCTCAGGGGTAAATTCCTTCGACACGGCGTTCGATACCGCCGAAGCGAAGAAGCTCCTTGACGACATAGCCGCGTTCGCCAGCCCCGTGATAGTCCTCTCCGGCGGAGAGCCGCTCCTCAGGAGCGACCTCTTCGAGATAGCCTCGCACGGAACGAGGCTCGGCCTTCGTATGTGCATCGCCACGAACGGCTTCCTCGTCACGGACGATGTCTGCAAAAAGATGAAAGAGGCCGGGATAAAGATTGTGTCCATGAGCCTCGACGGGTCTGATGCCAAAGTCCACGACAACTTCCGGGGCCAGCCTGGAGCCTTCGAGGGCGTCGTTCACGCCTCTTCCCTTTTCAACAAGCACGGCATCGAGTTCCTGATAAACTCCTCCTTCACGAAGCGTAACCAGAAAGAGATCCCGGAAGTTATGAAGCTCGCGAAGTCCTTGGGCGCGAAGGCGTGGTATATGTTCATGATAGTCCCGACGGGCCGGGGCGAGGATATAATGTCCGAGCTTATATCAAAAGAGGATTACGAAGACCTGCTCAAGTGGCACTACGAGATGGAGAAAAACGAAAAGGATATGCTGGTGCGCCCGACGTGCGCGCCGCACTACTACCGCATCGTGCCGCAGATGAACAAGCTGGCCGAAGAGGGGGACAAGCTGGAACGCAGAACGCTGAAGTTCTCCACCGGCGGCTCCAAAGGCTGCCTGGCGGGGCAGGTGATATGCCTCATCACCGCCGAGGGCGAGGTATATCCGTGCAGCTATTTCCCGCACTCCGCGGGCAACGTGAAGACGACGCCGTTCAGGGACATATGGATGGACGCTCCGTTATTCCACGACCTTAGGGATTTCAAAAAATATAAAGGCAAATGCGGCGTCTGCGAGTATATCAACGTCTGCGGCGGATGCCGTGCCCGCGCCGACGCGGTCTTCGGCGATTACCTGGAAGAGGAGCCGTTCTGCAATTATATCCCGGCGAGGATGCGGAATGACAAGGCGGGGAAATAATGGAGGGCTTAAATAAATGAAAGTAATATATGACCCCGAGAACGATATTATCGATGTAATCCTTTCCCAGGAAGAAGTCGTTGAAAGTGATGAGATACGCGAAGGTGTAATTGTGGATTATGGCACGGTCCGAAAAAGATTATCGATAGAAATACTTGATGCCTCGCAGAAGGTTGCAGACCCCAAAGGCATCCAATACGAGATAAAATCGCAAAAGGTCGCGTAAAGGCGGGTTCTTAGCTTCGCTCAGAATGACATCTTCCTTAACCCCTCGCCTTCCGGGAGAGGGGCAGGGGGTGAGGGAATACCGGGCGCAATAAATTGCGTCCCTACAAATAGGAGGCTATAACTTCATGTCCGATTCCCGATTTCTAAACGCCTGCTTTGGTAAGCCCGTGGACAGGACGCCCATCTGGCTCATGCGCCAGGCGGGGCGGTACATGGAAGAATACCGCCGTATCCGCGCGAAGGTGGATTTCCTGACGCTGTGCAAGTCCCCGGAGCTGTGCACGGAGGTAACCCTTCAGCCGATCGACAAGTTCGGCATCGACGCCGCGATACTTTTCTCCGACATCTTAATCCCCGTCGAGCCGATGGGGATGAAAGTGGATTTCAACCCCGCGCCGGTATTCGAGAAGCCAATCCGCACCCAGGCGGACGTGGACGCGCTCCGGGTAATTACGCCGGAAGCCGACGTGCCGTTCGTCCCGGAGACGGTTCGTATGCTCCGGCGGGAGCTTGAGTCGCGCAATGTGCCCCTGATCGGCTTCGCGGGCGCGCCTTTTACGCTCGCAAGCTACATGGTCGAGGGCGGCGGCAGCAGGAGCTTTCAGAACTTAAAGACCATGATGTGGAAGGAGCCTAAGGTCTTCCGCTCCCTGATGGAGAAGCTCACAGAGACGGTCATCCGCTATCTTAACGCGCAGGTGGACGCCGGCGCGCAGGCGATACAGCTCTTCGACACATGGGGCGGAGTTCTCTCCCCGGCGGATTACTTGAATTTCGTCATGCCGTATACGGGGCTCGTTATCCAGGGGATCAAAAAATCCCCCGAGGACGGGAAGGTTCCGGTGATAAATTTCGTCGGCAGCAGCCAGGGATTCCTGCCGCTCGTCGCGCAGGCGGGCGGGGACGTCATAGGCATAGACTGGCGCATCGACATCGCCTCCGCAAGGAGCCAGGTCGGCAAAAAAGCCGTCCAGGGCAACATGGACCCGGTATTCCTGCTTGCGCCCATCCCGGAGATAGAGAAGCGCGTGAAGGAGATACTGGCCGGGGCGGGCGACACGGGGCACATATTCAACTTAGGCCACGGCATAATACCGGAGACGCCGCCGGAGCATGTGAAGGCGCTGGTCGATTTCGTCCACGAGCACGGCGAGAGCCACAGGGTAAAGGAATAAACCCTGTCGTCCCGACCGAAGCGGAGGGACCCACGGTAAGTTTTTAAATCAAAAGTGGAGTCCTCGGCTCAGCTCGGAATGACAGGCTTTTTGGCGCGGACAGGGGCATATGAATAACAAGGGTGTTCTTTTAATGACTATGGGAGACCCCGCCGATGTGCGCGGGGTGTTCCCGTACCTGACGAAGCTCTTCATGGACCCGCTCATCCTGCGCGCGCCGTGGCCGATACGACCCCTGCTCGCGTTGTATATAGCCACGATAAAAAAAGAGTCTGTGAAGGAGAAATACCAGGCGATCGGCGGCGGCTCCCCCATGGACGCGATTACCGAAAGACAGGCGGGCGCGCTGCGGGCGGCGCTGAAGGACAAGAACGTCTCCGTATACCACGCCAACAGGTATACAATTCCCTCCATACGGGATGCTTACCGGCAAATAAAAAGGGACGGCATCGGAAAGTTGTTGACCCTTCCGCTCTATCCGCACTTCTCGCCCGTGATTACCGGCTCCGGCTTCGGCGTCCTGAAGGCCCTTGCGGAAAAAGACCCGGACCCGCCGGAGATAGTCTATTACGAAGGATTCGGCGCCGACCCAGGGTTTATAAAGCTCATTGGGGGGAGGATGCATGACGCGCTGAAAAGGCTCACGGGAGCGGTAGCGGCGTCCGAGGCCGGTCTGCCTGAGGCCGGTCTACCGGCGGTCTCCGTGATATTCTCGGCACACAGCCTCCCGGAGGAGCTGATAAGCATGGGAGACCCGTATCTCGACCACGTCCTTTGCGCCGCCTCGATGCTCCAGGAAGAGCTTGGGGAAGTGCGGACGCACGTCGGCTTCCAGAGCAAGGGGCGCGCGGGCATGGAATGGCTCAAGCCGGAAACGGACGGGGAGATAAAGGCCGCAGCCGCCTCCGGCGCGCGCGGAGTCCTGGTCGTGCCGATAAGCTTCGTCTCGGAGAACATCGAGACGCTCTACGACTGCGACGTCCTCCAGAAATCCCTTGCCGCCTCGCTGGGTATGAAATACGAAAGGACGAAGAGCCTGGACGACGACCCCGCCTTTATAAACTTCCTCGCGGGCCTCGCGGCGGAGAAACTTTCATAACGACAAACCGGCCGGCATTCCGGGGCATCGCCGAAGAATCCGCAGTTGACTTTAAGTGTTTCGGGAATGTCAATGCGACTCGCTAATAATGCGGACCCAAACCTCAAGAGCAAACCTCATCGGTCGGGAAAGTTCATTCTCAATAGCAATTCCGGATTGTTCTCAGAACCTACTGATTATTCAAGTAAAAACTTTAAAAATCACTAATTTTCCCCCGGTATCGAAAACGGGGCGAAAACGGCCCGTTTTTGGGCGATTCCGGGGCGAAAAGGGGGCGCGGGGACGGGGCGTTTCTGGTATACTTGAAATAAAGGAGGCCGGATATGGAAGAGGAAAAACAGAAATGTTACAGCCCTGGGCTTGAAGGGATAATCGCAGGAAAAACAAGCATTTGCGAGATCGACCCGGAGAAGGCCACCCTGACATACCGTGGATACGACATCCGGGAGCTGGCGGTTGGGTCCACATACGAGGAGACGGCATACCTGCTCCTCTACGGAGAGCTTCCAACTGCTGAAAAACTAAAGGTTTTTTCGGATACGCTGAGGTCGGAACGAG
>JAJYGS010000049.1 GCA_021785055.1 Nitrospirota bacterium
CGATCTTATTTCACCTTGCAACATCCCTTCCACACAAGACTTAAAGGCCCCGCCGGCCCGGCGATCGTATCCCTGGCCCTTGCGGCCTCCTTTATATTCGTTCCGCTCCTCGGCTCCTTTACGGTCTTTATCCTCCCCGCGCCGCTCGCATACCTTTACCTTAAACACGGCCCGTCCTCTTCCGCCGTGACATCGCTGATGGTCTTGGGTCTTGCCAGCATATGGGGATTTCCCGTGTTCACCATGATGTTCTTCGGTCTGTGCATCTGCGGCCTTGCGCTGGGGATTGCGGCGGAGAAAAAGTTCCCCGACGACAAGGCGGTATTATGGGGGACGTTGGGCCCGATAATCGCCGTTCTCCCGCTGGCGGGGGCATATCTGCTGCTTATCGGCGTGAATCCAATCCAGCACCTGGACAGCGTAATGAACCAGGGCGTGGCCCAGTCGGTGGGCGTGTACAAACAGATGGGAGTGTCCCAGGCGGAGATAGACGCGCTTACGCCCTCGCTTAAGACGGTGGCGCGGCTTATAGAAAATTACTTCCCCGCCATCACCTTCGCAAGCGTCGCCGCCACGAGCTTTTCGGCCTGGGTAATCCTGAAAATATATGCCCGGAGGGGCGGGATTTCATTCGCGGAGTGGGATTTTAGCAAATGGCGGCTTCCCGACCACCTCGTCTGGGGCGTAATCGTTCCCGGTTTCCTCCTGATTCCGGACATGCCCGTCCTCAGGATAATATCCGGAAACATTCTCGTTATATTCGCCATGCCATATCTCTTCCTTGGGATTGCGCTCCTTGTTCACCTTTTCGATAAATACAAGCTCTCGCCCTTCCTGCGCGCCCTGATTTACATAGTCATCGCCATACAGCCGATACTGGCGGCGCTTGTCTGGGCGGCTGGGTTCTTCGACACCTGGGCGGATTTCAGGAAAATCGGGAAAAAGGCGTAAATCCCCCTCAGTCCCCCTTTGGAAAAGGGGGAAGCCAGAAACAGACTGCAAGGCAGACCTGGATACTTTCCCTAAGTCCCCCTTTGAAAAAGGGGGAAGCCAGAGGCAGGGGGATTTGTTGCGTTAATGATACGGGATTGTCCCGGAGCTGTGGAAAAAATGCCACATATTGTCCTTTTTTTGCCACACAATCCCTGAATTCCACGGCGTCGAGGCGTTTGTCGAAACGGCCTTTTTTGCTTTACCCGCATGCGCTTCCGGCCTTCCATGGCCGCTCGCGATTTAATGGCATTGAATTTGCAAATCCAATTGGATTAAGGGGATTTTCGGGGAAAAATTACTTGACAACGAAATTCCCGGATGCTATATTTCCCGAAATCTTTTTTGATTAAGCCTTTTTAATAACGTTTTTTTGAGGTAGGGGAGGGTTTATTTCGTAGTCTTATTTTTAAAATTCTGCAAGGAAAGGAGGGGGAATCTAAGCGTAATTCGCACGACCACTGATTCACGTTGCACTGCACCAGAAGTCTTAGATGCATCATAAATAGCGGCAGGATTTAAAAGGAGGAGAAATAAGATGAAGAAATTAGTAATTGCTTTAACACTCGTCGGCGCCATGATAATGGGCTTTGCCTCTATGGCGGCGGCGGAAGTGACGGTCGGCGGCAGCGTCGATATCCGTTACGACCTCTGGAAGAACATCAACTTAAATACCGGCGCTTCGGAGTTCCAGTCCGTCAACTTCTTCGACGAGAGGGTGATGGTAAACGTTGACGCCAAGGTAACGCAGGGTCTCGAAGGCTTCGTCGAGTTCGACACGGACAATCAGAACTGGGGCCGGCAGACCTCTCCGGGCGACATCCCAAGCTACCTGAACAACGAGCCTTCGCTTGAGTACGCTGGCGCGGGCAACGCCCGTCTCGGCACTATCGCCATCCGCCAGGCGTGGATCAACGCCATGGTGCCCGGCATCCCTGTCGGCGTGAAGATAGGCCATCAGCCCCTGGCGCTGGGCCACGGCATATGGCTCGACACGAGCAGGTACGGCTCCGACGCCATACTCGCGTATGCGAAGCCCATGCCGGCGCTTCTCGTAGCGGGCGCGTATGTCCAGATGGGCCAGAACGGCCCGACCAACCCTGCCAACAACGGCGCGTTCAACAGGATAGGCGCCGGACTGGGTACCAACAACCTTAAAGACACCCTGAATACAGACAAGGTGCACAGCGGCGCGCACGCATATGCCGCGCTGGCCAACTACACCTGGATGCCGAACAACACCGTCGGCATTAACGTCACCTACGTCCGCGACCACAGCTCGCTTGACGGCGCCCTCAGCAGCATTTTAGGCAACATCGGCAACGGCCACAGGATCTGGGCGACCAACGTCGGCATCCCCGTAGACGGCACGATTGGCATGGTCAACTACAAGGGCGAGTTCGACTGGCTCTATACCAACACCAAGAACATATTCGGCCAGGGCCTGTCCTACACGGAAAGCGGCTTCGCCGGCATGCTCGGCGCGAACGTGAACCTGATGAAGATGGCGAACGTCGGCATGGAAGCGGCCTACGGCACCGGCAACTCCGCCCAGGACCCGCAGATATTCTACAACCCCGGCGGCGCGGCCCCCGGCGGCTCGAAGCACATGGACCATGCGTATTACACCCCGTACGACAGCACGTCTTACAACTACGCGTTCCTGTATAACGACAAGATAGGCCAGGGCCCGCTCGGCTCCGGCGGCGGCTTCGGGTTCGGCGACGGCTACGGCGGTTTCGGCCTTGCCAACACCGGCTACATAAAGGTGTCCGCCAGCGTCACCCCGACCGACAGGCTGAAAGCCGGCCTCGACTTCCTCTACCTCAGGGCCTCCGAGGCGGCGATTGCCGGCCAGTCCCGCGACCTGGGCTGGGAGCTCGACGGCAACGTCGGCTACAAGCTCTATGACAACCTGAGCCTCGACTTAACCGGCGGCGTGTTCGATCCGGGCGCGTGGTATTCCTATAAGGGCCATGGCGCCGTTGCCAACACCGCCATCCTCACCGACCCGACCGACGGCACCAGCCCGATCAAGAGGAACGTCGCCTGGGGCATGGAAACCAAGCTCAGCATGAAGTTCTAACCTGGGGGAGAGAATAATCCTCTTCCCGTTCAGTAGACAACGAAAAACCCGGCTCAGCAATGGGCCGGGTTTTTTTATCGGGAAAGAAGAACGTCACCCCCGTGAAAACAGGGGCCCAGTGACTTTGTTTTTATAAGAATTAAGTCGCTGGATTCCCGCTTTCGCGGCAATGACGACATGGTAAACGCCCGGCTGTCATTCTGAGGCGTAGCCGAAGAATCCGCCTGTTATACTTTTTACATGTTCATAACATTTGACCATCCAACCCTCCGCGCCTTGTCCGCTCTCCCGCCTTTCCGAGGCGCATATCTCGTCGGCGGCGCGGTGCGGGACATCATCATGTCACGCGAGGTTTCCGATATAGACATAGCCGTCCCGGACGACGCCGAAGCGGCATGCCGGGAGATTGCGGCGGCACTCGGCGGCACGGCGTTTGTCCTCGACAATGAAAGGGACGTATGGAGAGTTGCACTTCACGGGGGCGGGCAGGTGGACGTGTCGAGGCTGAAGGGCGGTTCCATATTGAACGACCTGGCCGCGCGGGATTTCACCATTAACGCAATGGCCCTGTCGTTTCACGATAAATGCCGGTCGATAAAAGACGTCATAGACCCGTTCGGGGGGCTGAAAGACATTCGAAAAAGACTGGTCAGGGCGCTGTCAAAAAACGCTTTTTTTGATGACCCTTTACGCATGTTGAGGGCCTTCAGGCTTGCAAACCAGCTCGGTTTTAAAATCGAGGACGACACACTCCAGGCCATTCGGGAACTCTCTGTTTTAATTGAGAAAACATCCCCGGAACGCATCCGGGACGAGCTGTATATTATGCTTGAAACGCCGGATTCCCGGAAGGCGTTTGGCGCCATGGCCGATGCGGGAATCCTGGAACACATCCTGCCGGAAACAAGGCAAATGCGCGCCCTTCCGCAGGGCGACCCGCACAAATACGACCTCCTCGGCCATTCGCTGAAGGCGATGGAATACGCCGAAGACGTTATGCAAGACACCGGAGAATATTTCGGGACGTGGGGGGGCGAAGTCTCGTCTTATCTACGGGAGCGCGTTGACGGCAATCTTACGATGGCGGGGTTGATCAAGTTTGCCGCGCTCCTGCACGACTCCGGCAAGCCGCTTACAATGTTCCGTGATTCCGGCAGGATAAGGTTTACCGGGCACGACCTCAAGGGGGCCGAGATAAACGAAGGTATCGGTGAAAGGCTTAAGACGTCCTCGAAGGCGAAGGAACTTCTCTCCCTGACCGCGCGGCACCACATGAGGCCCCTCCACATGTCAAAGGAAGGGATAACCCGTCACGCTACGTACCGCTATTGCCGGGATATGGGCGCGCACCTGCCTGCCTCGCTGGTTATCGCGCTCGCGGACGCGTTTGCGACGAGGGAGAAGCCGGACTCGGTGTCCACTGATGTCGAGGGTGTGGTGATGAATGTTGCCGGGTATTATTACGGCGAATTTCTCAGAGAAAAGGAGGCGCCGCTTCTGGGAGGCCGGGACCTGATTGACGAATTTAAACTCCCGCCGGGGCCTCTGTTCTCAAGGCTTCTGGAGGATGTCGGGGAGAAGCGCGCGGAGGGGATAATCAAAACGCGCGAGGAGGCGCTGGAATATGTGAAGGATAAATTGAAGTAGTTATGCCCTTATCCTATCCATCAACGTCCGGGACAGACGGTTCTTTTCGAAGTATTCGCGTTCAAGGTCCTCGACGTAGAAGCGGTCAAGGCCGGAGTTATCAAGGAAATCCGTCCTGAGTTTGCCGTTGCTCCCGGCGATTATCACCGGCAGAAGGCTGTGGAGGTAGAAGGCTTCCTTGCGGATGTTTATGACGGCGTCCCGGAAAATCTTCTCGTCCGCGTCCGGGGTTATAATCTTAGCGTCGAGCATTTCCTTCCAGACCTCGGAGATGAACTGGTCCTGGGAGTTCTTGTCGGAGAGATCGCTGTAGAAGCTTTTAATCTTGTCCTTCATGAACAAATGAATTGCAGTGTACGATTTTTCTTCCGCGATTATGAGATTTAACTCTTCGACGACGTCCTTGACGGATAAGTCGCCTTTTTCTATAGATAGAAGGCCCTCATAAAGGGCATTTGCTTTTTTTCTGCCATAGGCCGTAAGGTATCTGTTATTCTGGATGTCCTCGAAGAAGAGCTCGTGGAAGAGACCTTCCTTTACCTCGTCGAACGCCCTTTGATTACCCATCAGGCTCCGAATATTCTCTTCCGTTACCTGCGTATCCTCCATGAACGAGATGTTGCTTATCATCGCGTATGTGGTGTCGTACCTGTCGAAGTATGTAACTATGCGTCCGAAATTCTCAAGGAGGCCCATGTCGTCCGCACAGATTGAGCGCTCGTCCGCCAGTCTGCACGTTTCGAGCAGGAGCTCTTCAAAGGAATTGTCGCGGTTTACAATAGCCTGGCGTTTGGTCCGCAGGAGCCTGATCAAATCCTCCGAATAGACAAGCTTGCACACCTGTCCTTTCAGGAACAGCCCCTCGAATATAGCGCGGCATTCGCGCATATACTCCGGCTCGTTCACCTCCGCAATCTTCTTGCCCTTCAGGAGAAGCTCGTCTAAGGTATCGAAGAGATTCGGCGGGATGCGGTTCCTTAAAGAGAGCGTCCGGAGCCTTGCGAGTTTTGCCATGTCGGTCGCGTCTATCTCGCTTTTATGCGCGCAGCTTACGAGCACCGCCTTGTATTCGTCCACAATGCGCTTGTTCTCCGGGTGCTTGTACATGGAGTCTATCCTGATGCGTTCCTGCTGGTATCTGTCCAGCTCGTAGAGGGATGCCATGCCGGCAAGCTTCGCCGCCCCTTCTTCGTCTATGGCCCTGTTCTTCTGGTACAGCTCTCGGAAGAGTCTCTGGAAGTCCTGATGGTAGAGGTGCACCAGCCTGATGAGGAAAATTATGCTTCTATCCTCATTCAATTCCAGGAAGAGTTCCCGGACGAGAGAGGCGTCGTCTCCCTCGCCCACCCTGGATGTGTGCTTTATGTATTTGCCGACCTTGCGCAGTATTTCTTCCTGGCGGTATCTTGGGGAGGTTTTTTTGTCCGACTGGACAAAGAAGTAGTAGTTCGCGATGGCGTTGCCGCCCATGAACACGCGGTCGAAACTCTCCTCGCCGTAGTTAAGGTCGGTAAAGGCTATTCTGCCTTCCGGGGAATAGACCGCGCCGTACATTACCAGGCGGTTTAAGACTTCCCGCTTCAGGATGTCCTTGACCGGCAGATCGATGCCGAACATGTATTCGCAGAAGCTTCCGCCGCAGGTATGGTAAGATATGCCTTTCGGAGAGATGGAAAACTCGTTGCCGGAATAGAAAAAACGGATAAACGCGCCGCCCTTCGTCTCCCCGGTCTCATGAAAATACCTGTTTACCACGTCCGGCCCGGCGACGGTCGCGTAATACTCTATACGGTCGTTTATCCTGCCGTGGAGCCTTATGTCCTGTATCATCCTGCAGGATTATAACATGCAAATCGGGCGGTTATCAAAGGAAAAAAGAGGGTGAAAAAGTTATGTCAGGCTTATTCCCTGTTGACTCCCTTGGGAATTTCTAAACTCACACGCTATGACGGAAAAACTCGCTTCGCTCGGGCAGTTTCCGTCATGGCCGCTTTGCATCGTTAAGAAATTCCATCTCAGTCGTCAAATGTCCATTCGCCCGACGTAACTTTTTCACCTAAAAAATATTCTCTTTGCTATAATCATTACCAAAAAGGAGGCGTTCCGTTATGATAATAGGGATCCCTAAGGAGATAAAGGACAAGGAGTTCCGCGTCGGCATGGTCCCGTCCGGGGTGCGCGAGATGACGCTGATGGGGCACAGGGTGATTGTCCAGCGCGGCGCGGGCGAGGGGAGCGGCATTTCGGACACGGAATACGAGCGGGCGGGCGCGGGGCTCGTCGGTTCGGCCAAGGCGGTTTATGCCAAGGCGGAGCTTGTCGTGAAGGTGAAGGAACCTCTGCCGCGCGAATATCCCATGCTCCGGGAAGGCCAAGTCGTTTTCACGTTCCTGCACCTGGCGGCGGACAGGGGGCTTACGGAGTCGCTGCTGAAACGCGGCATTATAGGCATCGCGTACGAGACCATACAGAGGGAAGACGGTTCGCTGCCGCTCCTCATGCCCATGAGCCAGGTGGCCGGCAGGCTGTCGATTCAGTTCGGTGCGACATATCTACAGGAGAATAACGGCGGGCGCGGTGTTCTCCTGGGAGGCGTGCCGGGCGTGAAGCCCGCCCGCGTGCTGGTCATCGGCGCGGGCACCGTTGGCCTGAACGCGGCCAAGATTGCGCACGGCATGGGGGCGGAGGTTACGCTGCTCGACCTCTCCGTTGACCGCCTTGACTACGCGGAGGACATATTCCACGGCACTATAAGGACGCTTGTTTCCAACCGCCACGTGCTGGAGGAGTCGCTTATTGAGGCCGACCTTGTCGTCGGCGCGGTTCTGGTGGCGGGCGCGAGGGCGCCGAAACTTGCGGTCAGAAAAGCCGTGGCAAAAATGAAACGGGGGGCGGTAATCGTGGACGTTTCTATAGACCAGGGAGGCTGTTTCGAGACATCCAGGCCGACTTCTTTTACAGACCCGGTATACGCCGTGGACGGCGTGATACACTTCTGCGTGACGAACATGCCCGGGGCCGTTCCCAGGACTTCCACTTTCGCCCTGACGAACGTTACGCTCCCCTATGCGCTTAAAATCGCAAACATGGGGG
>JAJYGS010000050.1 GCA_021785055.1 Nitrospirota bacterium
GGATAGGAATATTCGGCTCTTTTGCGGTTGGACGCGCATCGAAAAGAAGCGACGTGGACGTGCTTGTGGAATTCAGAAAAGGCAGGAAGAAATTCGATAATTATATGGATCTCAAATTCTTTCTCGAAGATATGTTTAAAAGAGACGTCGACCTCGTAACCGAACAGGCATTAAAACCCCGGCTTAAATCCGAAATCCTGCACCAAGTAAAGTATGCCCCGGGACTATAAGCTCTATCTCGAAGACATACATGCTTCCGCCCAAAAAGTTGAAAATTATATTGGCGACATCACTTATGAAGAACTTTTAAAGGATGAAATGCTGATTGACGCTATCGTCCGGAATCTTGAGATTATCGGAGAAGCCTCTTCAAAAATACCGCCGAAAATAAAAGAAAAATATTCCTCAATCGAATGGAGAAAGATCAAAGACTTCAGGAACATCCTTGCGCATGAATATTTCGGGGTTGACGTGGAAATCCTCTGGGATATTATTCAGAATAAATTGCCGCAGTTAAAGCGTGATATAGAGCAAATTTTAAATAACGGTTAGCGCTTCTTCGGCTCCACGAATACCGTCTTGTTGCCCGTGAAAACCACCGCGCCGGGCGGGCCGTCCTTCATCTTCCGGACGTATTTCACGAAGGTATAATCCACCGGGACTGCTCCCTCCTTTTTCCCCTCCGAGTAATATGCCGCGGCCTCGGCTGCCTGTAGTATCGTCGCAAGCGGGATGTCCGGGCGGCGGGCGGGGTTTTTGACGACCACGTGCGAGCCCCTGTATCCCTGCGCGTGAAGCCATAAGTCCATCGGGGAGGCGGCCTTGAAGGTAAGAAGGTCGTTCATCTTCGCGTTTCTTCCGACAAGCACTGTGTATCCGTCGGAGGTGACAAACGACGGGAATTCCGGTGGGGCATTCTTGAGAACCTTCTGCTTTCCGCGTGTCTTCTGCTCCGGCAGGTTCGGGAGAAGCCCGGAGCTTTCCTTCGCCGCTTGCGTCGTCTGTAACTGTGCTTCAAGCGATTCTGTTTCCGCCCGCGCCGCTTCGAGCCGTTCCCGGAGGAGTTTTGCGCCCAGGCGCGCCTTCTTCGCCTTCCTGAAATATTCCTCGGCGTTATCTACCGCGGTGAGCTTAGGGTCCAGCATGATTTCAATCTCGGCCCCCGTTTCGTAGTCCGTCAGCAGGACATTGTCCGCTCTTTCGGTGACGCGGTTCAAAGACGCCATCAGCGTCTGGCCGCAAAGCCTGTAATATTCCGCCTTTTCCGTTTTTTTAATGTCCGCCTCTATTGCCTCCGCCTTCCTGCGCGCGCTTGCAAGCTCAGCCTTGATTTTACGGACAAGCCCCGCCCTTGCGGACTGAAACTCCCGCCGCGCCTCGGCTTCCCCGTAGAACGCCTCCGCCGCCTCGTTCATGGAAGGAAATTCCCGAAACGGCGCATCTCCGAACTGCATCATCGGGAATGCCGCGAGGACCGGCCCCTTCTCCATATCGTAAATCCGGGGCGCGAAATCGCCCGGATCGAGTATCCGAAGGACGCTTTTCAGCGCCTCCATGAGCCTCTGCGGATCGTTATTTCCCGCCGCCGCAACCTCGCGCGCAAGCATCGGGCTTAAGCCCCCGACATGCAAAAAGAGCGCCTTGTCCGCCGGCTTGTCCACGATGATTTTCGTTATATCGCCGATAGTTACACTGTGCGCGTCAAGCTTGTCCGGGAGCGGCGGCGGCTCGTAGCGAAGCCCCGGCAGGATTGCCCTTGCCCCATCCTCCAGCGACGAATAAGACTGCGCCAGCAGTATTTTGTCCTCCCCGTCCAAGGCGACAAGCTCCGGTTTCTTCCCGGCCATCTCGAAAATAAGCGCAGGCTGCTCTTCGCTTTTGCCGCTTTTTCTGGTAAAATTAAACCGTGCCGCTCGCTCCAGGCCGTCCTGTTCGATGGACGCGAGGCGGGAGGAAACAAGCAGGTTCAAAAGCCCCTGGCCGAACGGCGTCAACTCCCGTAAATCTCTGGGTTTTTCGGCAATCAGATGTATCCTGGGGGCCTGCGGACGGGGGAAAATCAGGAGCGTTTTCGTGCCCTCGCCCCTGAAAACGAGGTAAAACTCGCCCGCGCGGCCTTCGGAGATTTCCGCAAGTTTCCTGCCAGGCAGACATAGGGCAAGCTCGGATATGACGGCCTTGAATACGGAGATGTCCATGGGGGCGTATTCTACCACATCTTTTTCTCTTGACAAACAAATAGAAATTTCATATAGTTTCGACTTCCGCCCGCTTAGCGGGCTGTAATAGTGTTGTTTAATTGCCTGATTCTTCGGGCGAATTTATAAAAGGTGGGATAAATGAGCACTGTATCTGCAAAAAAGAACGAGGTGGCGAGGCAATGGTTTATCGTGGACGCCTCCGGAGTCGTGCTTGGGAGACTTGCCACGAAGGTCGCCTCCGTCCTCAAGGGGAAGCACAAAACGATTTACACGCCGCACGTTGACACGGGGGATTTCGTCGTCGTCATTAACGCGGAAAAGGTCCGGCTTACCGGTAAAAAGCTTGAAGAGAAGTCGTATGTCCACCACTCCGGCTATCCGGGCGGGCTTAAGTCCATCACCGCCGGGAAGCTCCTCAAGACGAGGCCGGAAGAGGTCATAAAGGCGGCTGTCAAGGGCATGCTCCCGAAGAACCCGATGGGCCGGGACATGATACTGAAAATGAAGGTTTATCCCGGTTCGGTGCACCCGCACGAGGCGCAGAAGCCCGAACCCATGAAAATAGAAGGATAGAGGGAGAAAAAATAAATGGCAGCAACGACTTATTACGCGACCGGCAAGAGGAAAAATTCCATCGCGCGCGTCTGGCTTTCCCCAGGCGAGGGGAAATTCAGCATAAACGGCAGGACGATGGAGGACTACTTCGGGCGCGAAGTCCTCAGGATGATCATAAACCAGCCGCTCGAAATCGTTAACATGATCGGCAGGTTCAACGTCAACGCGCTGGTCTCCGGCGGCGGCACGTCCGGCCAGGCGGGCGCGCTTCGGCACGGGATTTCAAAGGCTTTGCTTGAGGTGGACGGCGACGTCCGGGCCGCGCTGAAGAAGGCGGGCCTCCTTACCCGCGACCCCAGGGCCGTCGAGCGCAAAAAATACGGCCAGCCGGGTGCAAGAAAGAAGTTCCAGTTCTCCAAGAGGTAAACCGGGGCAATCCGGGCAAATGGGGGCGATGCTCAAATATCGCCGTTTTTCCCGAAAGGCGCAAAGGGGGCAAGCCCCGCAATATCACATGTTTTCCCGAAGGGGGCTGTCGAAAGCGGCCCCCTTTTTGTTGCCTTCGCGTTGTTTGTCATTCTGAGCGAAGCGAAGAATCTACATTTGATTTTTTAGTGGCAGTATGATTCTTTATTTCATATAATTTTGAACAATGAGACTCGCTGAAAGAATAACCGCCGACCCGGAGGTTATGCACGGCAGGGCCTGCATAAAGGGCACGAGGATTCCCGTCTCCGTGATATTGGGTAATTTGGCGGATGGAGTCACCGAAGAGGAAATTATCAAAAGCTATCCTTCGATTACTCCTGACGATATTAGGGCGGCGATTTCGTATGCCTCTCAAATTTTAAAAGAAAGAGAGGTGGTATGAACAAGGATAAAAAAAAGACTTTATTAAAAAACATAGGAACTGTTGTTGGCCTATTAGTCGTTTTTTTGATTTTCATATTTTTATCAACTTTATGGGATAACGGTGCCAATGACAAATATGAATATGCTGTCGATGGCATAAGATTCACAGAGGCAAGATGTCTCGTAGGGTCGATATTTCATAAAGATTCTATTGTTCTAACGACTGATGATATTGAAATCGATAAATTATCATTATTTGGTGAAAAGAAAACAGTGTATCCATATCACACCATAAGAGAAATTACTTTTTCCAAATCGTTTAATGGACATAAAGTTGCAATTAAATATCCAGGTAGTTTTTTCGGAACGGACAGCACCACACTTTATTTTAATCAAAAGGATACATTTGACTTATTGGAAAATGACCTTAAGGATTATAGTAAGAACCGATGCATCATTACGGAATCTCTCTAATAACGGAGGGGCGACATGGCGCTTAGAACTTTAGCCGAACTGAATGATAGAGCCTGGTTTCGGTTTCTAAAGGTGCTTTATATAATTGCCTATATTCCTTCTATTATAGTTGTGCTTCTTATCGCATATAGTTTTGGCCACGTATGGCATGACCGGATACTTACTGAAAAAGCCGTTGAAGCAATACGCAACCCTAATTTCCAAAAGTTAGAAAATTCTGGGAAAATAAAAGTTCTTTCAGCAGTTGATTCGGAATTTAATTTGCTATCATACGATGAAAAAAATAAAGTTGTCGAACATCTTGATTATACTGGATTTTTTACCAGTGTTGAATATTATACTTGGAATACAGGAAAGGCCATTCTGTCCGCTATTATTTCATTGGGAATTTTTTTGCTCTTAATGGAATGCATCAAACGAGCCTTTTATTATATAGCCATACGAGAAGTTTTTCCAAAAGAATGAAAGGACTGTCATGCTAAAAGTCGCAGTGGTAGGTTCAAGCGGATACGCGGGGGGAGAGCTTCTCCGAATCCTCCTGGGGCATCCGGAGGTGGAAGTGACGGCGGTGACGTCGGAGAAATCGGCGGGGCAGCATATAACCTCGCTTTTCCCGCACCTGGGGAGGGTATGCAACCTAACGCTGGAAAAGCTGGAGCCGACGGCGATAGCATCCAAGGCGGACGTGATTTTCCTGGCGCTACCGCACATGAAGGCGATGGACGCGGCGGCGCAGTTCGTGGGCATTGGCAAACGCGTTATCGATCTCTCGGCGGACTACCGCTTCAAGGACGTTTCCGTCTACCAGAAATGGTACGGCGAGGAGCACAACCAGCCGGGCCTTGCATTCATGTCCGTTTATGGACTCCCGGAGCTGCACCGTGAGGAGATAAAGCGCGCGCGCATCGTCGGCAACCCCGGATGCTACCCGACCGGCGCGATACTTGCGCTTGCGCCGCTCGTGAAGGCGGGCCTTGCCGAGCCGGACAGCATAATCGTGGACTCGCACTCAGGCGTCTCCGGCGCGGGTCGAACCCCAGGCGCGATGTATCACTTCCCGGAGGCGAACGAGGCTCTTACCGCATACAAGGTGGGCGTGCACAGGCACACGCCGGAGATAGAAAAAGAACTCTCCGGCCTCGCCGGGAAGGAGCTTACCGTATCCTTCACGCCGCACCTGGCGCCCATGAACCGCGGGATACTCACGACGGCGTATGCGAAGCTCACGAAGGAGGCGTCCACGGAACAGCTTGCGGTACTGTATGCAAAGTTCTACAAGAAGGAATTCTTCGTCCGCGTCCTGGGGCCTGGAGGGTATCCGAACGTGAACGCCGTGAGAGGCTCCAACTTCTGCGACATCGGGGTATATTCCGACCCGCGCACGGGCAGGGCGGTGATAGTCTCTGCGATTGACAACCTTGTAAAGGGCGCGGCCGGCCAGGCGGTGCAGAACCTGAACGTAATAATGGGATGGGACGAGACGCGGGGACTTAAAAACCTGGGGATGTTTCCATGAAACAGATAACAAACTACATCGTCCCCGGATTCATGGCCGGTGCGGTGAAGGCCGCCATAAAGAAGCCGGGGCGGCTCGACATGTCGCTTATATACTCCGAAGTCCCGGCGACTCCCGCGGCGGTGTTCACGAAGAACAGCGTAAAGGCCGCGCCTGTGCTCCTCGACATGGAGGTTATGAAAGGCCGCTCCGTCCGGGCGATTATCGCAAACAGCGGGAACGCGAACGCCTGCAACGGCAACCGGGGGATGAAGGATGCGCTCGATACGGCGCACCTTGCGGGCGAGGCATTGGGCGTGGATACCTCGGACGTATTCGTCGCGTCCACGGGCGTGATAGGCGCCACCCTGCCGATGGACAGGATTGGCGCCGGGATTAAGCTCCTGCCAGCCGCACTGAAAGAAGATGGCCTTTTCGATGCCGCGCGCGGGATAATGACGACGGATACGTTCCCAAAGATTTACGGCGTGTCGGAGATAATCGGCGGGAAGGAAATCCGAATCGCGGGAATCGCCAAAGGTTCCGGGATGATAAATCCGAACATGGCCACGATGCTCTCGTTTGTCATTACGGACGCGGCGGTGGAGAAGCGCGCTCTACAGGCCGCGCTTAAGGCGGGCGTGGACGGTTCTTTCAACTGCGTAACCGTGGACGGCGACACCTCGACAAACGACACGGTAATCGTCCTCGCCAACGGCACGGCGGGGAACAAAAAGATTACATCTGGCGGCGTGGAATACGAAAAATTCAAGGATGCCCTGGCTTCCGTGCTCCTCGCCCTTGCGAAGATGGTGGCGAAAGACGGCGAGGGGGCCACTAAGCTGGTGGAGGTAGCGGTGGAAGGCGCGGCGAGTCCGGCGGAGGCGAAACTTGCCGCCAAGGCAATCGCAAACTCTCCGCTTGTGAAGACCGCGCTATTCGCCGAGGACGCGAACTGGGGCCGCATCGCCTGTGCGGCGGGCTATTCCAATGCTAAGATGAACGCGGAAAAACTTGAGATATGGTTCGACCGTGTCTGCATGGTGAAAGGCGGCGTGGGCCTGGGTCCGGGTGCGGAAGCTAAGGCGTCGGCGGTGCTGAAGAAGAAGGAATATAAAATCACCGTGAAGCTCGGCGCGGGAGAGTCAACGGCGCGCGTATTTACGACCGACCTGAGCTACGAGTACGTGAAGATAAACGCGGGGTACAGGAGCTGAGGTATACAATTTGGACTCGCACGAATTCCTGAAAATATTTCCGGCGTTTCAGAAGATGCCGGGGGGCGTGGTGGAGAGGATACTCTCGTTCGCGCGGCGCAAAAAAATTCCGGCGGGGACGTACGTCTATTCCGAGGGCGATTATTGCCAGGCCTTCACGTTCCTCATCTCCGGAGAAGTCCGGGTGTTCAAGACGGGAGAGACGGGGCGCGAGATAACGCTCTACGAGCTGGGAGCGGGCGACTCATGCATAATAAACGCCTCCTGCATCCTCTCCGCCGTTCCAACCCCGGCCAACGCGATGACGACTGTCGAGTGCGACGCCCTGCTTCTGTCTGCGGCGGATTTCAAGGCCCTGACGGAAGAGTTCGCGGAGGTGCGGGAATATGTCTTCAAGGTGCTCTCGGAAAACCTCGCGAACGTGATGACGCTCGTGGAGGAGATCGCGTTCAAGCACATCGACGAGAGGCTTGTCGAATACCTTGAGGAGAAATCCGAACAGGGGAAAATCTCCGCCACTCACCAGAAAATAGCCGCCGACCTCGGCACATCGAGGGAGGTTATAAGCCGCCTCCTGAAGGACTTCGAGCGAAAGGGCAGGGTGGCGCTCTCAAGGAACCTTATAAGGCTTTTGGATGTGACAACTGTCACAGACGCCTCGAAACATACCGGGTAGTATAGCGCCATCTGTCCGGGCGCAGGGTGTAAGTTTTCAGGGTATATCCTGCGCTGAACGGGCGGGAAAACAGCAAAAAAGAGGTGGGCGAATGAAGAAGAATATCGGCGGTATCGAGAGGTTTCTGAGGGTCATGATTGGTCTTGGCATAATCTCGCTCGCGTTTGTCGGGCCGAAGTCTCCCTGGGCGTACCTGGGCGCCGTCCCTCTATTGACCGGCCTTATCGGCTGGTGCCCGCCCTATGCCATTTTCGGCATATGTACGTGCCGGAAGTG
>JAJYGS010000081.1 GCA_021785055.1 Nitrospirota bacterium
GTTTTTAATCGTTTCCATATTTGTCCGGACGGCCCTTTTCCAGGAACTGGCCTATGCCGGGCCGAACCCGCGAAGGGCATACGCCGCCGCGCGGGCGGATTACGGCAGGCTCCTGAAAAACAATAAAAAACGAAGACTTAGAAGCGCCTGGGAGCGCTGCATAAGCCGCTTCGACAAAATATCGTCTTCCTCGCGCGGCACAAGATACGGGAGATTGGCGAGTTATTACAGGGCAGAGGCCGGAGAGAGGTTGTATGAAATATCGCGCGTCCGGAGAGATTTAATCCGCGCCAAAAAAGCCTACTCGGAATGCATAAAGGCTTATCCGAGGTCGCGGGAGGCGACAAAGGCGCGTAGAAGATTGAAGGCCCTTGGGTTTGATACCGCCAAGTCAACCGGCTCCGCGGTCTATGAACACCCGCTATTGAAGGGCAATAAACGCGGACGGGTAATAACACTTTCGAGGGCCTCAGGCCCGGTTAACGCCGAAACCCTAACCACTTCATTCCCGCCCGCGGCGGTTCAGGAAGACGCCCAGAAAACCCCGGCAGGGGCGGATTCCACACCACCCGACGCCTCAGGACAACTCACCCGCATAAACGAAATCCGCCACTGGTCAAATGTTGGATATACACGTGTTGTCATAGACATGGAGGGCGAGGTAAGCTATACGTCGAGCAGGCTTAAAGACCCCAACCGCCTTTTCTTCGACCTGAAAGACGCCCGCCTCCCGAAAAACAACCACAAGGGCATTTCAATCGACGTAAACGACGGCGTTCTCAGGAGAATCCGGGCCAGCCAGTATAATGCCGACACCGTGCGGGTGGTGCTCGACCTTGCGAGCATAGCGTCGTCGAGGACGTTGATGCTCCAGAACCCGGCAAGGTTGATAATCGACGTAAGCGGGAAGAACCAGCCGATAAATACTGTCTGCCGGACGGACATATCCACGGAAGGATATAAAAACATATCCTCTCCCGCTCCAGGGCCGAAACCTTCCGCACCCCAAAAGTCTGCCGCCGTTTCCGCGCCCGCCGCGCCCGCCGCGCCCGCCGCGCCCGCAACGCCCGCAACGGCAAAACCCGCCGCCAGGCCGCAGACCTGCGGCATCGGCACCATAGTCATAGACCCCGGCCACGGCGGCAAGGATACCGGGGCAATCGGCTGCAACGGTCTCTACGAGAAAAACGTCGTACTCGACATAGGTCTCAGGCTTCGGAAAATCATCAGGAAAAACTTCAAATGCAGGGTCGTGATGACCAGGGACAGGGACGTCTTCATTCCCCTGGACGAGCGGCCCGGCATCGCCGTGCAGAACGACGCAGACCTGTTCATATCCATCCACGCCAACGCGAGCAGAAACCCGTCGGCCCACGGCATCGAGACGTATCTGCTGAACCTCACGAAAGACAGGAATATCATGGAGGTGGCCGAGCGTGAGAATATGACGGAGCTTAAGAGCATGGGCCCGCTCGAATCAATTCTCAAGGACCTCATACTCGACAGCAAGCGGGACGACTCGCTGAGGCTCGCCCATTGCGTCCAGTCGTGCCTGATATCCGACCTCCATAAATACGACGTGAATAACAAGGGAGTAAAACAGGGGCCGTTCCTCGTGCTTTACGGCGCGAGCATGCCGAGCATCCTTACCGAAGTCGGCTTCATAACCAATCCCCAGGAAGAGGCCCGCCTGGCCGAGCCGAAATACCGCCAGAAGATCGCCCAGGCCATCTTCGACGGCATAAAGAAATACCTTCGGAACCCCAGCGTGACAGCCTACCAGGCGCCGAAATAATTTCAACCCCATTTGCTTGAACATGCGCCCGCCTTTGTTGTAAAATAACTCTCATGAAAAACATAAAAATTATCCTCGAATACGACGGCACGGGTTTCTCCGGATGGCAGTTCCAGCCGAATCAGCGCACCCTCCAGGGAGAATTCGAGGCTGCGGTAAAGAGAATATCGGGGGAAGACATCCGCGTCACGGCGTCCGGCAGGACTGATGCCGGAGTCCACGCGCTGGGCCAGGCGGTGAATTTCAAGACCGGCTCCGACATGGACGCCGCCGCATGGCAGGGCGCGCTGAACCACTTCCTGCCTGCCGAGATGCGGGCGCTTGAGGCGGCGGAAGTCCCGGAGGATTTCAACGCGCGCTACTGCGCCCAGGGAAAGCAGTACGGATACATAATCCTGAACCGCCGTATCCCCTCGCCGCTCAAACGAAACTACTCCTGGCACGTGCCGGTGCCGCTCGACATGGATGCGATGAAAAAGGGCGCCGCATACCTCCTGGGCGAACACGATTTCACGTCCTTCAGGGCCGTAAACAGCGACGGCGTAAACCCGGTGCGAACCCTGCGCACGCTGGAAATTTTATCGGACGGAAACAGAATATTCTTTTCGCTTGAGGCGAGCGGTTTCCTGCGCCATATGGTGCGGACGGTGGTGGGAACGCTTGTCGAGGTAGGCAAGGGGCGTTTCGCTCCGGACGACGTAAAGGGTATGCTGGACGCAAAAGACCGCTCCAGGGCAGGCCCGACCGCGCCCGGACAGGGGCTGTATCTGGTACATGTGCAGTATTGAAATATGACGCTTGAAGAGAAGCTGACAAATTTATCCGACCGCCCCGGCGTATACCTGATGAAGAACGCCAAAGGGCGGGTAATATACGTCGGGAAGGCGAAGTCGCTGTCAAACCGCGTGCGCTCGTATTTCCAGTCCACGCCCGACCCCGACCCGCGGAAGGCGCAGATGGCCGGGCAGATTGCCGATTTCGAAACCATCGTCACGGCCTCGGAGATGGAAGCCTTCATCCTGGAATCCAACCTCATCAAGAAGCACAAGCCGCGCTACAACGTCGTGCTCCGGGACGACAAGAACTACCCGTACCTGAAGCTTTCCGTAAACGAGGAATTTCCGGCCCTCAGCGTGGTGCGCAGGATAGAAAAGGACGGCGCGCTCTACTTCGGGCCGTACGTCCCGACGACGCCGATGTGGGAGACTCTGAAGTTCATAAACCGGGTCTTCAACATGCGCAAGTGCAGGAGAAAGGGCGTCGGGCAGAAGCTTGAGCGACCGTGCCTCCAGTTCGAGATGAAGCGCTGCTCCGGGCCGTGCGGGGAGATGATAACCAAAGAGGAATACTGGAAGATGGTGGAGGACGTCCGGATGTTCCTCTCCGGGAGGGACAGGGAGCTTATACGGAATCTCGAAGCCAGGATGAAAGAGACGGCCCTTGCCGAGAATTTCGAGGCGGCGGCGAACATCCGCGACAGGATTTACGCGCTCAAGGCCGCGACGCAGTCCCAGCGCATAATATCGCCACGGATGGAAGACAGAGACGTAATCGCGGCGGCGAAGGAGGGCTCCGCGGCGGACATCCAGACGCTTTTCATACGCAAGGGCAAGATAATCGGGAGGAAGGATTTTTTCTTTTCCGACGCCCTGGAGATGTCCGAGGACGAGCTTCTGGCAAACTTTATCAACCAGTTCTATACGGAAGGCAGGGAAGTCCCGCCGGAGGTGCTTGTCTCGCACGAACTAAAGGAGCGCGGCCTGGCCGAGGAATTCCTCCGCGAGATGCGTGGAAAGAGCGTAAGCCTCTACTGCCCTCAGAGGGGCCACGGGCGGCAGGTGATGGAGATGGCCATAGACAACGCGCGCGAATCTCTGACGCAGAACCTCAAGACGGAATCAGGCCGGGAGCTTACGCTCATGGCGCTGAAATCGGAGCTTCGGCTTAAGAAGCTGCCCAGGCGAATCGAGGCCTTCGACATATCCAACACCGGCGGAGCCGAAGCCTGCGGCTCGATGGTCAGCTTCGAGATGTGCCGGCCCGTGAAATCCGGTTACAGGCATTTCAATATAAAAACCGTTCCTGAGGCGAACGACTTCAAGATGATGAATGAAGTCGTAACCCGCCGTTACAGGCGGCTTATGGACGAGGACGGCCCGTGGCCGGATTTGATAATGGTGGACGGGGGCAAGGGACAGCTTTCGGCGGCCTGCGAGGCCCTGCGGGACATAGGCGCGGATCTGGGCGAAATCGACATAGTGGGCCTTGCGAAGGCAAAGGAAAAAGGCCTCAAGTTCGGCGGCCGCCGGTCGACCGGCGGCGGAATACGCGAGGCAAGCGCTTATGAGCGCGTATACAAACCCGGCGAGTCCGAAGCGCGCATCCTGTCCCCCACTTCGGCGGCAGTGAACCTGCTGGCCGCCGTGCGGGACGAGTCTCACCGGTTCGCCATAACACAGCACAGGAAGCTCCGGCTCAAGAAAGGCATTTCATCGCCCCTGGACAATATACAGGGCATAGGCAAAAAGAGAAAGACTCAGCTTATCAGGCACTTCGGGAGCTTCCGCGCGATAAGGGAGGCGGCGGTCGAAGACCTGGAAAACGTCCCGAAACTGCCGAAGAAGGTCGCGGAGGAGATATTCAATAAATTGAAGGAACGGTAAAAAACACGGACCGGGAGTGATGTCATTCTGAACGAAGTGAAGAATCCACAGTTTGATTTAAAGGTAGATTCTTCGCGTTGCTCAGAATGACATAGCCTATGAATCAGCACATTCCGTGGATGAAGTTAAAACCCCTCGATTTGACAAATCCTGTTTAGCATGGCATCAATTTTATATGATTAACGTTCACAAGAGGTACAGAATGGGACAACGGGAAAGGGGTTTCAAGCTTACTCCCCAGCGAGCCGCAATTATGGCTTATCTCGAAGGCAACCGTTCACACCCTTCGGCTGAGGATATTTACGCGGCAGTAATCGAGAAATATCCCATGGTGTCCCTGGCCACAGTCTACAACACGCTTGAGATTCTCAAGCAGATGGGCAAGGTCACCGAGCTGAACATCGACGGGGAGAGGAAGCATTTCGATCCGGAGACTGAGCCGCACCACCACCTGATTTGCACCCGGTGCAAGAAAATCATTAACGTGCGGAAGGAATTCGACCTGGAAGTCCCGCGGGATATTTCAAGAGATTTCAAGATAATGGACAGGCATGCGGATTTCTACGGAGTCTGCTCGGACTGCGACGACGGCGCCGGTTGAAGCGCTCTGCTCACAGGAAAGAACGGAGGCCGCCATCAGGCGGCCTTCATTTTTTTAAGTTACGGCCAATTTTGAACGCTTTCAGGTTAATTTCGAGCGTCTCCCCTGAGAAGGATTTTTTGATTACCGCCTCAAATCTCGAAGCGGGAACCGGAAGAAATCTCGCCGCCGCTCCCAGCAGGACGAGATTTACGGCGCGCGGGCTGCCGGCCTTTGCGGCCATGGAATATCCGTCAATCAAAAGCGTTCCGGGGCGCTTATTCAGCCCTGCTTCAATGTCCGGGGGGTATTTTCCGATACTCCCGGAGACCGCCGGGGCGCTTATTCTTCGGGTATTGCAGACAAGTTTTCCGCCTTCTTTCAGAAAGTGGATATTCCTGAGCGCCTCCGTCGGCTCGAATCCTATCAGGAGATCGCAGGCTCCGGGCTCTATTGTCGGAGAAAACACTTCAATGCCGAACCGGACGTGCGACACCACGCTCCCGCCGCGCTGGGCCATGCCGTGCACGGAGCTTTCCTTCACGTCGAAACCTTCAGCCAGCGCCGCTTCCGCTATGAGCCTGCCGGCAAGCAGTATGCCCTGGCCTCCGACACCCGCGAGGACTATATCCGCCCCGGTCATGCCAATATCTCCCGGAATGCTCCGGCCTTGCACAGCTGGGCGCAAATGCCGCAGCCGGCGCAGACAAGCCCGTCAACCGATACGCGCCTCCGGCCATCCACGGGCGCGACTTTAAGTCCTATGCATCCGGCCTTGAGGCACTTAAGGCAGCCTGTGCATTTCTCCGCGTCGATTTCAAGCGGCATCCTGGCCAGCCCGTATCTCAGGGCGCACGGCTGATTAGATACGAGGACAACAGGCCCACGGGCCGCCATTTCCTCCCGGAACAGAGCCTCCAGTCCCTTAATATCGAAGGTGTCTATCTCCCGGACCCTTAGTCCGCAGGCCCTGCACAGGCCCATAATATCCACCCCCGGGGCCTTCTCTCTCCTCGCATTCCGGCCCGTGCCGGGATGCTCCTGCCCGCCTGTCATGCCCGTTGTGTCGTTGTTCATTATGACCACTATGGCGTCCCCGCCGTTATATGCGAGGTTTATAAGCCCGGTAATCCCGGAATGCAGGAAGGTGGAATCCCCAATAACCGCAACGGGTTTCCGCTTTATTCCCCGCAGCTTAAGGCCCGTGGAGATGCCGTGCGCAATCGTAACGGAAGCGCCCATGCACAGGACGGAATGGACGGCGGAAAACGGTTCCAGCGCGCCCAGCGTATAGCAGCCTATGTCTCCGGAAACAAAGGTCTTCAGCTTCGACAGCACGACGAAAAGGCCCCTGTGGGAGCATCCCGGACACAGGTTCGGAGGCCTCTCCGGAATGCCCGCGGCGGGGGTTTTGGGGCTGCTTTCGCGCCGCCCTGAAATCGCCTCTAATACCATGCCGACCGTAAGCTCGCCCGTCTGCGGCAGGACGTTCTTGCCGTAGTCCACGCGCACACCCATCGCGCGCACGGCGTCTTCGATGAACGGACCCAGCTCCTCTACGACCGCCAGCCTCTTCACGCCCCCCGCAAACTCCCTTATCAGGCGTTCCGGGAGCGGCCATGTCATGCCGAGCTTCAGTATTGAAGCCTCCGGAAACGCCTCTCTCGCATACTGGAACGAAACGCCTGAGGCAATGATGCCAAGCCGGCGCCAGTGGACCGGCTTCGGACTTTCGCTTTCGATGATTTTATTTATTCCGGTACTCTCCACCCACTCCTGAAGCTTTGCCATGCGTTTTTCAATCACTTCGTGCCGCTCCCTTGCATATGCCGGGAGCATGACGTATTTCGGGATGTTTACTTGCAGGTGGCCCGGCTCGATTAAGTCCGGCTTTCTTTTGGTTACTTTTCTTTCACCTGAAAGAAAAGTAACGCTCCTGGAATGGGCGATTCTCGTGGTGGTCCGGAGGATTACGGGCGTGTCGAACTCTTCTGAGAGCTCAAACGCGAGTCTTGTGAAGTCCATCGCCTCCTGGGAGTCCGACGGCTCAAGGCAGGGTATCTTCGCCATGCGGGCGAAATGGCGCGTATCCTGTTCGTTCTGGGAACTGAACATGCCGGGGTCGTCCGCCGCCATGAGGACAAGGCCCGCGTTTACGCCGGTATAGGAGGCCGTCATAAGCGGGTCAGCCGCGACGTTCACCCCGACATGCTTCATGGACGCCATGGAGCGCAGCCCCGAAAGCGAGCCGCCGATTGCGGCTTCAAGCGCCGCCTTCTCGTTTATCGACCACTCCGCGTGGATGCCGGGAAGACGGCAAAGCTCCTCAAGCACCTCGGTGGCCGGCGTGCCGGGGTATGACGCCGCGAACCTCCCGCCTGCTTCTGCGAACCCCCGCGCTATGGCCTCGTTTCCCGAAAGTATCTCCTTTTTCACTTTATTCCGGACCGATAAAAAAGGGCGGAACGCTTAATCGGCAAAATCGCCCCGGTTTTAAACGTCCGCCCTTAGGTTTATGGAGCCGGTGATGGGACTCGAACCCGCGACCTAGCGATTACGAATCGCTTGCTCTACCAACTGAGCTACACCGGCAAAAAAGATTTTGAAATTCTACTTTAAGCCCCGTGTGTTGTCAAGGGTTTTCGATTTATTCTTGACAGCGGCGTTATCCTGTTGTAACATAACTGTCTTTT
>JAJYGS010000104.1:0-396 GCA_021785055.1 Nitrospirota bacterium
TAAGAGGGGGACAGAGGGGGCGTTATGAAAGTCGCCGGATTCCCGTTTTCACGGGAATGACGGACAACTGCCGGGCGCAAGTGAACCTGCGCCCCTGCAGGCGGATTATCAGGGCTGAAGCGCCGGGCTAATATCGACGCCCTTACGGGCACAATAAATTGCGCCCTCGTGCCACCGGCGATATGCCGCCGTCCCATCAGCCTAATATCGACGCCCTTACGGGCACAATAAATTGCGCCCCTGCAATGCGGGTGCGCCGATACACCACGTCCGTCATTCCCGAACGCCTTAATCGGGAATCCGGGGTTTCCGTAATAGTCATTTTTCAAACGAATACAGGCTGACTGTCGTGTCGCCGTAGGGGTAATCCTTTTTCTTGACGAGCCGCCCGGCGGT
>JAJYGS010000104.1:406-7685 GCA_021785055.1 Nitrospirota bacterium
GCCCGGCAGTTTCCGGGACCGGGTTTTTCTTGAAATGCTCGTAGGCTGCGAGCGCGCCTTCCGGGAAAACATCCGAGAGCTCCCCGATTCCGAGAATTTCCAGAAATTCGGGTACGCCGGGACGGGAGTTGAAACATTCCTTTGCCCCCCTATTAATACAAGAGGATGACCGAAGCGGCGCGAGAAAGGCGGATTCTTCGCAGTGCCCGGGATGACAGGCATTCGCTTCTTTGCCGCCCCGGGGATAGGGGCCGGGGTGGAGGGTTTCCGTATGGTACGGCGGGTCGGCGAAGACTATGTCGTAGGGCCCAAGCTCCCGCGCGGTTTTCTTAAGGAAAACAATCGCGTCCTTTGTCACCACTGCGGCGCGCTCCCGGTAGCTCAGGGACTCCAGGTTTTCCCGGATAAGCCGCGCGGACTTTGCCGAGCTGTCCACGAATACGGCCCTCTTTGCTCCCCTTGAGATGGCCTCGATGCCCACGGCGCCTGTGCCGGCGAAAAGCTCAAGGAAGACCGCGCCCTTTACCCGTTCCCCCAGTATCGAAAACAGCGCCTCCCGCACCTTGTCGGACGTTGGCCTCACCCCTCCATGTCTTGGCGGGGCAATCCGCCGCCCTTTCGATTCTCCGCCCGAAATTCTCATGGGGAAATGATAACACATCAAAAGAGAGAAAACTATTTATTGTTGAAGGTCTTTTGGCCCTGTGATACAATGCAGAGGCTTATGGATTTCCCTCTCATCTCCGTCATTATACCCGTGAAGCCGGGGGGATACGTCCGGGCGCTTGAGGCGCTTAAGGATGTTGACTACCCCGTGGAGCGGCTTGAGGTGCTCGTCGCCGAGGGGCGTCAGCCTTCCGTCCAGAGGAACCGGGCCGCGAAAGAGGCTAAGGGGGAGATACTTTATTTCCTCGACGACGACTCCCTGACCCCGCCGGGGCTTTTCAAGACGGTCGCGGCGCGCTATGCAGACCAGAACGTCGCGGGCGTCGGCGGGCCGATTATAACGCCGCCCTCGGACGGATTTCTGCGCATGGGTTTCGGTCTTGCGCTGTCCTCGCCGTTCGGCGGCTCGACAATCCGGGCGAGATACAAAAAACTTGGGCCGGAGAGGCCCGCGACGGAGAACGAGCTTATCCTTGCGAACCTGAGCTTCAGGAAGTCCGTATTCCTGGGCGGCGGCGGGTTCAACGAGAACCTCTACCCGAACGAAGAGAACGAGCTCCTAAACAAGCTTGTCTCAGAGGGCAAGACATTCCTTTACGTCCCGGACGCCTGGCTTTACAGGAGCCAGAGGCCGAACTTCAGGGCGTACTTAAGGCAGGTCTTCACGTACGGGCGCGGCAGGATGGACCAGAACTACCAGCACCCGGAGGGCTTCAAGGCCCTGCACATGGCGCCGTCGCTCTTCCTTGCATATTGCCTGGGGCTTCTGATAATTCGGAATCCCTTTTATTTTATCCCGGCTATGCTGTATGCCGTCCTGTGCGTCATGTTCTCCCTGGGCGCGGCAGTCGAGGCGAAGAACCCGTTGTATGTTTTTGTCATGCCGTTTCTCTTCGTCTCTTTGCATATCGGCTACGGCGCGGGGTTTATCTGGGGGGCCGTGAAGAGATTCGCCGGGAAGAGAGGCCCAAGGCCGGACGCGATGTATTCGCTCAGGCGGGTGGAGCTCAGAAAAGGTATATGAACTATTCGGGCGCGGCATGCCGGACGGGATGCGCGGGCGGCCTTGGGAAAGAAAATATAAGCGGGTAATGCCGTCCCGCAAAACCAAGGAGACTACTTCAATGGATGACAAGGAATACGGCAAGCTTATCGATTTTCTCGGCAGGAAGTTCGACAGGATTGACGACAGGTTCGAGGATATGGACCGCAGGTTCGAGGAGATAGACGAAAAGATTGAGGATGCCAAACGCTATACCGGTATACTGATTGAAGAGGTCAATCACCGGATAGACCTTGTCATAGAAGGGCAGCAAGGCATAATCCAGAAGCTCGACGGGCACATAAAAGAAAACGAGTCGGAACACGGGCGGCTGGAGCATATGATAATGGAAGACAGGGCCGACATTTATAATATGAAGAAGCGGTCGAAATGAACTGCGATCGCCCAAGGCCGGACGCGATGTATTCGCTCAGGCGGGTGGAGCTTAGAAAAGGTATATGAACTATTCGGGCGCGGCATGCCGGACGGGATGCGCGGGCGGTAAACTGAACCTGTCCGATTTTCCGTCCTGGGCGGATTATTACTGGACATATCAATATAGCCTGGCGAGGGATTTCTATCTCCCGAAGTTCAAGAACTGGGGCCTGCGTCCGGACGGCCTCAAGGTACTGGACATCGGCTGCGGAGACGGCGGCTTCACGGCGGCGCTCGCGGACTGGGGAGCCGATTGCACGGGCGTGGAGATAAAGCCCTTCGACCGGAAGGAATACGATTCGCCGCGCCTCAGATACCTCGTTTACGACATAACCGCTCCGGGGGCAAAAGAATTCCTGGACGGCGGCGGGGCGGGATTCGGGCTTGTGGTGCTGAGAGACGTCATAGAGCACATACCCCGGGAGAGGAAGGCCGCTTTTTTTGAATCGGTTGCCGGACTGACGGCCCGCGGCGGAAGACTGCTCGTTACCTTCCCGCCGTATTATTCGCCGTTCGGCCTGCACCAGCAGACGCTCCTGAAATCGAAGCTTCGGAAAATACCGGCCTTGAGTCTCCTGCCCGCTCCGGCGCTCGGGTTGATGATGCGATTGATGGGCGAGCCGGAGGAGGCGCGGGCGGCAGTCTCGGAGCTTCGGCGGTGCCGGATGACGATAGCCGGCTTCAGGAAGCTGGCCGCATCAGCCGGGCTGAAAATACTCGCGGAGGAATATTATCTCTTCAGCCCGTCGCACGAGATACGCTACGGCTGGAAAACGAGGCGCTCCCCCCTGGCGGCGGTTCCGGCGGCGCGCGAGGTCTTCGTAACGGGCGCGGAATACCTGCTGGGGAAATAGCAAAAGGAGAGTTCTTTGTCAAGGTTCAGATCTTATTTTATCGACGAGAAAGACGGAAGCCTCACGAGCCTCGCCTATATCCTCCTGTACGTTATCATCGCGCACGCGTGCTTCTGGAAATACCTCGTGCCCGGCAATTTCGCCTACGGCACGGATACCATCGCGGCAAGCTACCCGATGCAGGTCGTCGGGATGAAGGACATATTCAAATACCACTACATGCCGCTCTGGAACCCGTATATATTCTCCGGGATGCCGCTTCTCGCAAGCTTCTCGTTTCATGTATTATATCCGGGGAGCTGGATATATTTCTTTTTGTCGCCGAAGTTCGCCACCGGCTATCTCTACATCCTGCACTTCATCCTCATGGGATGCTTCCTCTTCGCGTTCTTAAGGCGCATTGGTCTCTCGAAGCAGGCGTCGTTCGTCGGCGGGCTGATTTTCATGTCCGCGCCGCACCTGGTGACCCTCGTCTATCCGGGACACGGCGGGAAGATATACACCATGACATGGCTGCCCCTCGCGCTTCTGTTCCTCGACCGCGCGCTGGACAGGGAGATGCTGTTCAATATTGCCGTGATGGGCCTGTTCGTCGGGCTTATGTTCTATGGCGGGCATATCCAGATACTTTTCTACTGCGGGATAACGCTTCTCATGTTCCTCCTTATGAGGCTGTCCGTCGATTTTAAACAAAAGGGCTGGAAATGGGCGCTCAAGGGTGCCGGCGGTTTCGTTTTCGCCTTCGGGCTTGGGACGCTCCTCTATGCGGCGGTGCTCATTCCGGCGTTCCAATACAAGAAATTCACGGAGCGCGGCCAGGGCGGGACGATGACAGCCGCATCCTCCTACCGGTTCGCGACGTCTTTTTCGATGCCGCCGGAGGACATGCTCTATACGATAATGCACGACCCGTTCGGCTGGGGCAAGGACTACGGCCCCACCGTGCCCACGATAAAGCCTACCGCTCCCTGGCTGGCAAAGCTCCTCGGAACGACGACGGACAGGATATTCTACAGAGGCAGGATGGGTCTTAAGCTCTCGCTGGACTATTTCGGCGTCCTGGGCATGGTTTTGGGCCTTATCGGCGCCTTCTTCAGGCGGAGCCGCTACACATGGTTCTTCCTGGGGATGGGAATGCTCACGGGGTTCTTAGCCCTTGGCGGGTTCAACCCGCTTTACTACTACATATACAAATACGTCCCCGGCTTCTCGATATTCCGCATACCTTACGCGATAATGATACTCTCGCCCATATGCGGAAGCGTCCTGGCCGCGCACGGGGTGCAGTATCTCCTGGATTACAAGGCAAAGGCGGCGCAGGAGAGCAAGGCAGGCAAGGCAAAGGGCAAGAGCGCCGCCAGGCCGAAGCCGAAAACGGACGGTCTTTTCTATTTCATAACCGCGGGTGCCGCCGTGCTCGTATTTGTCCTGGGGATTGCGCTTTACTGGAAGTCGGACATATTCGGCGCGGCGAACCGCTGGCTTGGCCACGGGTGGGTAAGGGAGATGCTCTGGGGGCAGTACGACGACGCCCCGGAGAGGCTCTCCTATTTCATCAAGAACATGTTCGTATTCTCCGGGATGCTTGCAATCTCCATGGCGCTTCTTTTGATTTACCGGAAGGGCTGGTTAAACAAAAAATACCTTACCCTCATAGTCTCGGTAATTATAATCGCAGACCTCTGGCCGGTGGACTGGTCCATGATAAGGACCGTCCCGGTCTCGGAATTAAACAGCGTATTCTACAAGGAGACGCCCCAGATAAAGGCGCTCGAAGCGGACAAGGACAAACCCTTCCGGGTGTTCGCGCCGGAGTATAACAATCTGCTCCTGATACGGGGAATCGAAAGCCTCACCGGCTACCACGCCGCGCCGCTCGAATACTACATGAATACGGTGGACAGCATAGCCCTGAACAACCCGATACTCGACCTCTTGAACGCCCGCTATCTCCTCCTTCCGAAGCAGCCGGAATACGACTTCAGCGCGATACAGGACCCCGCCGTCAGGAAGGAAATGATGGACAAATACGAGATACTGGACAACTCGGACTGCTATTTCTATAAGAGGAAGGCGCCCTTGCCCCGCGCGTGGCTCGTGGACAGGCTGATGAAGGTGGACGACCCGGAGCAGGCCCTCGGCGCAATCTCGGACCCGCGTTTTCCGCCGTTTAACGCCGCGGTGGTGTCCGGGAGAGGCAAGCTCGACTTTTACATAAGCCCGTCCGCCGACCTCTCCGGCCAGAGCGTGAAGGTTACGAAATACGAACCTGACGAGATGGCCCTGGATGTATCCGCCCCTGCCAATTCGTTCCTCGTGGCCTCCGAGGTCTGGTATCCGGGCTGGAAGGCTTATGTGGACGGAGTCAGGACGCGCATATACCGGACGGACTACGTCCTGCGCGGGATACCGATGCCGAAGGGTAATCACAAGCTCGTGCTGGAATTCTCCCCGTGGACGTATCACCTGGGCGTCGCGCTTTCGCTTCTTGCCCTGGCGTTCATAGCGTCGGTATTCGTATGGAGATACAGGTTTGCAAGGAAGTAACATGAGAGCCCTTGTAGTCATACCGACATATAACGAGATAGGCAACGTCGGGAAAATTATAGACGCGGCGCTCGGCGTCTCGGAGATTACCGAGGTGCTTATAGTAGACGACAACTCGCCGGACGGCACGGGCGCGGCGGCGGACAACATGGCAAAGTCAAACCCGCGCGTCCACGTCATGCACCGGGCCGGCAAGATGGGGCTTGGCTCGGCGTACATCGAGGGCTTCCGCTACGCACTCGACAAGGGCTACGGCTACATATTCGAGATGGACGCGGACTTCTCGCACGACCCGGCGGAGATACCGAGGTTCCTTGAGGCGGCGAAGGAGGCCGACGTCGTCATAGGCTCGCGCTACGTGGACGGCATAAGGATACTGAACTGGCCGCTTAAGAGACTGATGCTGTCGTACTTCGCGAGCGTATACGCAAGGACGATTACGGGCCTCAAGCTTTGCGACACGACGGGCGGCTACAAGTGCTTCAGGCGCGAGGCGCTTTTGAAGCTCGATCTCTCCCGCATCCACTCGGACGGCTATTCGTTCCAGATAGAGATGAACTTCCTCTGCCAGAAGAAGGGATTGAAACTGAAGGAAATCCCCATCGTGTTCTCCGACAGGAGGGCGGGCATCTCCAAGATGAACAAGGGGATAATATTCGAGGCGCTCGCCGTGGTCTGGCTCCTGAAGATAAAGTCTATCCTGGGGATACTGTAAATGTCAGATAATTTTTTATATTTCGGCGATAACTTGAAAATTCTGAGAGAATATGTCAAGGATGAGACCGTTGACCTCATTTATCTTGACCCTCCGTTTAATTCAAAAGCCGATTACAATATCCTTTTCAAGGAGCCTACCGGCGAGTTTTCAAAAGCGCAGATAACAGCATTCGGCGATACCTGGCATTGGAACGAAGAAACCGAAAGGGCGTTTCGGGAAATTATAAGAATCGCGCCCTCCAATGTCATAGAGATGATGAATTCTTTCAGACAGTTCCTTCATCCCAACGACATGATGGCATATCTTACGATGATGTGCATCAGGCTTGTGGAACTGAAGAGGGTATTGAAGGATACGGGTTCGATATACCTGCATTGCGACCCGACTGCCAGCCATTATTTAAAAACCCTGATGGATGCCATATTCGGCAAGAAATTCTTCAGGAACGAGATTATCTGGCATTACAGGAAATGGCCGTCCGGAAGCAGGCAGTTCCAGAGGAATCACGATTGTATTTTATTTTATTCCAAGACGGATTCTCCAGAAAGAATTTTCAATAAAGTAGATTTGATGGACCGCACGCAATCGACGTTGAAGAGATTCGGGAAATTTAAGATAGTATCCGGACACGACGAAGACGGCAAAAGACTGCCTTCGCAAATGGAGGAAGAAGAATCTCTCGGCGTGCCGAGGGACGACGTCTGGGATATTGGCAGGGTGCCTCCGATTAAACAATTGTTTCCAACACAAAAACCGGAACTTCTCTTGTCCAGGATTCTTCGGGCCAGCACCAATGAGGGCGATGTCGTTCTCGACCCTTTCTGCGGCTGCGGAACGACCGTGGTAGAGGCATATAAACATCGGCGAAAATGGATTGGAATAGATATAACGCATCTGGCGGTTAATCTGATAAAATGGCGCCTGTCGGATATGTTCGGCCTTGAGGCCGGCGTCGAATATAAAGTAGTGGGAGAGCCGGAGAATATGGAAGGGGCAAAAGAACTTGCCCTGGAGAGC
>JAJYGS010000007.1:0-741 GCA_021785055.1 Nitrospirota bacterium
TCCGCCGTTGTCGTTTTTAAAAACGGGCAGATAATTCAGGCGGCGACGGACGACATCCGCGACACGCTTGGGAATATCCTTATCTCTAAAGGATATATCTCGGAAGACGGCCTGGGGCGCGCGCTTAACGTTCAGAAGAACGTGAAGGGCGTCAAGCGTCTGGGCCAGATACTCGTGGAGACGGGCGCGATTCCCCAGGAGGTGCTGGAAGAGACGATAAGGGAGCAGATAGAGGACATGATCTACTCCCTCCTGGCGTGGGAGGACGGGTTCTTCAACTTCGATCTTGGCAATGTCTCGGTATCCGACAAGATAGAAGTCGTGACGCAGGATTTCCTGCTCAAGGCCGGCCTGAACCCGGAGTATCTCCTCATGGAGAGCGCCCGCGTTCTGGACGAGAAAAAGCGTGGGAAAAAGGAAAAGCCGGCCTTGCCCGTGGTAGCCGAACCCGGCCCGGGGCCTGAGGACAAGACAAAGGTCTCCGAGTTCGCGCAGTTCCTGCAGGAGCAGGGGGTTGCGCCTTCGGTTCCGTCGCCCGAGGAACAGACCGCGTCGGACAAGGACAGGGAGCTTAACCAGCTTAAGTCCATGTTCGAGGAGCTCCGGTTCCCGTCGGCCACGGCGGAGATAACGCTCCTGATACTCAGGTATGCGAGCGAGATTGTAAGCCGGGCGGTGCTTTTCATGGTTACGAGGGACGAGATACGCGGACTTGGGCAATTCGGGATGGAGTCCCCGGAC
>JAJYGS010000007.1:751-7543 GCA_021785055.1 Nitrospirota bacterium
GAGTCGTCCATCTTCTCGGAAGTCATTCGCGACAAGCGGACGAAGACAGGCTGCTTCACGGACAGCGCCTGGGATATGTATCTTATGAAAGAGCTGGGCGGGGAACCGAAAGGGTATTTCCTGGTGCCGATGATAAGCAACGGGAGGGTCGCGGCAATCCTCTACGGCGACAACCTCCCGGACGACAGGCCTATCCCCGGCATCTCCGGCCTGGAAATATTCGTGCATCAGGCGGGGCTTGCCATGGAAAAGGCGCTTCTTGAGCGTAAGATTTCGGAACTCGAAAAACAGCTGTCGGCAGGCCGCGCTTATCCCGGAACAAAACAGGCGGAGAGCGGGAGGAAGCAGCCGTAATGCCGTATTCCGTCCTGATAGTGGAGGATTCCAGGGCCATGAGGGGGCTTATCCGGGCAACCGTCGAGCAGATGCCCGGGTTTGCGACGTTCGAGGCCGCGAACGGCTTCGATGCCCTGAAGAACCTTCCTGCGCGAAAGTACGACCTTATCATTACGGACATAAACATGCCCGATATTAACGGACTCGAACTGATAAGCTTCGTGAAGGGGCATCCGGACTACAAGGACATTCCGCTTATTATCGTCAGCACGGAGCGGAGCGACGAGGACATGGAGCGCGGCCTGAAGCTTGGCGCGTCCGGTTATATCATAAAGCCGTTCAAGGGGAACGAGCTTCAGGAACTTGTAAGGAAGGTGCTTAAGTAGGAGGATTTCCGGATGGCAGGAAAGGACGACAAATCCAGGGGCGAGTTCCTGGCCGAGAGTGAGGACATCCTCGAAGACCTTGGCCAGCACCTTACGCGCATGGACGAAATGACCGAGTCCGGCGAGGTTGACCCGGATGTCGTCAACGCCATATTCCGCGGAGTCCATTCCTTAAAAGGCCTCTCCGGCATGTTCGGTTTCGAGGGCATCTCGCAGCTCTCCCACCAGCTCGAATCACTCCTCGACGCCCTACGCCTGGGCAAGCTGCCCATATCCCATGAAATGACCTCTGTAATATTTGCCGCGCTGGACAGGCTTAAAACACTCTCCGAGGATATAAGCCGTGGCGGGAAGGAGCGTTCCGACTACGCCGACGTATCCTCCATGATAGAGGACGCGCTCTCCAAGGGGCATGGCCGGGATTCAAAGGACTTAACGGACGAGATAGAGATAGACCCCCAGATACTGAAGGTCCTGACCGAGTACGAAGAGCATCGCCTCCGGGAAAACATCAAGGCCAAGAATTCCATACTCCTTGTAAAGGCCCGGTTCGACCTTGCGAGCTTCGACAAGGACCTGACGTCGCTGAACGACCGGCTGAAGGTGATGGGCGAGATAATCAGCACGCTGCCCACCACGGGCACAGGCCCGGAGGCGGGCATAGAGTTCAATATACTCGTGGGGACCAGGGAGCCGGTCGAGAAATTCGTCTCGGAGCTGTCCGGGCCGGACGTCGCAGTCTCGGTAATCAAGTACAAGGCGGTACAGAAGAAGGCGGAGCCGGAAACGAAGACGGTGCGGAGCCTCTCCAGGACTATCCGGGTGGACATCTCCCGCCTCGACAGGATAATGAACATAGTCGGAGAGCTCGTGCTCTCCAAGAACGTCATCGCCCGGCTCTCGAAGGATCTTCGGGCCGTGCAGGGGTTCCAGGGCCTGGCGATAGACCTCTACAAGGCCTCGCGCGGGTTTGAGAGGAAGCTTTCCGAGCTTCAGGAGGGGGTCATCGAAGCCCGCATGGTCCCCATCGGCCAGATATTCACCAGGCTCTCGCAGGCGGTAAGGAAATACTCTTCGGAGGTGGGCAAGGATATACGCATGGAGATGTTCGGCGAGGACACGGAGCTCGACAAGCTCGTAATAGAGGAAATCTCCGACCCGCTTATGCACCTGATAAGAAACGCCATAGACCACGGCATAGAGTCTCCGCAGGAAAGGGCCAGACGCGGGAAACCGCCGCGCGGTAAGATACGCCTGGACGCATACCCGAAGGGGAACAGGGTAGCCATATCCGTCGAGGACGACGGCGGCGGCATAGACCCGGAAAGGGTCTGGCGGAAGGCCGTCGAGAAGGGGCTTGCCGAGCCTTCCGAGACGCTCACCAGGCGCGAGATGCTGGAGCTTATATTCCTGCCGGGTTTCTCTACTAAAGAGGAGGTGAGCGAGGTTTCCGGGCGCGGCGTAGGCATGGACGTAGTCAAGCGGAACGTCGCAAAGCTCTCCGGCATCATAGACATCGACACAGAAATCGGCAGGGGCACCAATATCACAATAACCCTGCCCATCACCCTCGCGATAATAAAGGGGCTGATGGTGGAGTCCGGCGGGGAGAAATTCGCAATGCCGCTTTCGGCTGTGTCCGAGACGCTTATGCTCGAACCGGAAAAGGTGAACTCGGTCGAGCGGCGCGAGGTGATAACGCTCAGGGGCGAGACCTTGCCGCTTCTAAGACTCGACGAGGTATTCCGGTTTCCGAAGAAAGAAGACCAGGAGTTTATTTATGTCGTCGTGGCGGGCCTTGCGGAACGCAGGATAGGTTTTGTGGTGGACAGGCTACTTGGTCAGCAGGAGGTGGTAATAAAGAGCCTGGGTGAGAAGCTGAAGGACCTGCCCGGCATTGCCGGGGCGACCGAGCTTGGCGACAACGAGGTCGTGCTCGTTTTGGACCTCGAATCCCTGATAAACGAATCTACCAAGAAAAGGCAGGCGCGCTGAAGATTATGTACGAAGAGTTCTACGGACTGAAAACGAGATGCTTTTCCAAGACGCCCGACCCGGCTTTTCTTTACATGAGCCGCGCTCACGCCGAGGCGCTGGCGAGGCTTCAGTACGCCGTGGAGGAGCGGGAGGTAGCGCTCCTCACAGGCGAGGTCGGCTCCGGGAAGACTACTCTTACCCGCGCCCTGATAGACTCTCTGGACAGCTCTTTCAAGCCCGTGCTCATTACGAACCCGCGGCTCTCGCCGGCCCAGTTCCTCCGGGCGCTGGCCAAGAAACTCGGCGCCGAGAAGCCGATGCACTACAAGGCCGATCTCGTGGA
Organism: Nitrospirota bacterium; assembly: GCA_021785055.1. GTDB lineage: Bacteria > Nitrospirota > JACRHJ01 > JACRHJ01 > JACRHJ01 > JAKAHE01. Next base: position 3,794 of record JAJYGS010000007.1, read on the forward strand.
GCAGATAAATACCTTTTTATACCAGTTTCACGAGAGAGGGCAGTGCCCGGTAATTATCATAGACGAGGCGCAGTTGATACCGGGGAAGGACACGTTCGAGGAGATAAGGCTCCTCACCAACTACCAGCTCGACGACACGAACCTGCTCTCGCTTGTGCTTGTCGGCCAGACGGAGATCAAGGACAGGCTCAGGCGCCCGGCATACAGGGCGCTTATGCAGAGGATAGGCATAGCGTACCACCTCCCGCCGCTTACGCCCTCGGAGACGGCGCTTTACCTGACGCATCGCCTGAAGGTGGCCGGCGGGGGCGAAAAGATTTTTGACGAGAAGGCGGTCGAGCTTATTCATGCCCGCTCCGGCGGTGTGCCGAGGCTCATAAATACCATAGCCACGGGCGCGCTTCTTGCCGGTTTCGGCGCAGGAGAGAGACTGGTCGGCGCGGGGCTTGTCGAGGACGCCGTCAGGGAACTGGGGTTTCTCGAATAAGGGCTTAATATATGGACTTGCTGGAGATAAGAAAAAAAGCCAGGGAGGCGAAAGAGGCCAGGGCGGCGGAGGCCGGTCGCCCGGCGGAGGCGGACAGCCCCCGCACGCCGGCAGGAGAGATTTCAGCCGATGCGCCTGTCCCGGAGCCGGTGGAGCAGCCCGCGAAGAAGCTTAAAAGGCGGGCCGGAATCCCCCGGAAAAATAAGGCGTCGGCGAAAACGGCGGCTGGCGCCGTGCCTCATGCGGAGGATATAAAAGATTCGGCAGCCATTCCCGCGCGGGCGGAAGAAGCCTCCGCCCGGCCTGAAGTTTCCCCGGGCGGGGAGGGTTATAACGAAAAGGAAATTCCAGGCTCCGCATCCGTTCAGGGGCCGGTCGAAAAGCCGGGCGATGCGTCCGTTCAAGAGTCGGCAGGTCTGCCGGGAACCGCATCCGCGGCGGACATTAAAACGCTCGCGGGAGATTCGCCAGGGGCAGAAAAGGCCGTTTCTACGCCCACGGCGGATACCTCGTCGCCCGCGCTTCCGGACAGGCTTGAGCTTCTGTCGTTCATGCTCGCGGGCGAGGAGTACGCGCTTAAGATGGAGGATGCAAGGGAGATAATCAGGTGGAGAAAGCCCACAAAAGTCCCGCGCGCGCCGGAGCATATAATCGGCATAATCTCTCTTCGGGGCGTAATACTGCCTGTTTTCGACATAAAAAAACGCATTGGTCTTGGCGAGTTCAAGCCGTCCCGCCAGACGAGGATTGTAGTCGTCTCGGACGGCAGATCCGCTTTGAGCGGGATGGTGGTTGACAGTATAACGGGCGTCAGTTCCATGTCAAGAGGAGGCATAGAGCCGCCTCCGTCGGTGATAAGCGGGAGCGAGGCGGAGTTTATCGAAGGCGTCGGAAGGTCCGGAGACGGAGGGAACAGGCTGCTTATATTAATAAAGACGTCCAGGGTGCTGGCGGCTTAAGATAGGCTTTACGGGCAGGCAAGAGTTTTTCAGCTTTTAACGAGCTCTAAGGACAAAAAGGAGGCTGCAAAGATGTTCCGAGGAGGGGGAAGGGCCGCATTGCTGGCCGTATTCCTGGCGGCGGTTGCCGCCGTTACGGGATGCGCCGGTATGCAGGAAAGCGAGCCGATAATACCGGTGAGCGAGTACGAGAAGCTGATTGTCGGAAGACTGGACGCAAATTACGTGGGCGACCAGGCATGTCTTGCAAAGTGCCATGCGCACGACCAGTTCAAGAAGTGGTTCGACGCCTCGACGATGGGGTCGCAGCTAAGCGCCGATTCCGGCCTGCCGCTTGTTAACTGCGAGTCCTGCCACGGCCCGGGGAGTCTTGCAATTGCAAATATCAAGGTCGTAAACGGAAGACGCACCTGCGACTACTCCACACTCATCGACTTAAAACACCTCCCGAAGCAGGCGCAGTCCCTCATCTGTCTTAAATGCCATACCGCGAACGCCACCTTCGGCCTGCATTACTGGAACACGAGCGTACACAACCTCTCCGGCGTCTCTTGCTTCGACTGCCACGAGGTGCATCAGGGCGTGGATTTGAAGGTGCGACGGAAGGACGTGGCGGCGCTGTGCTACAAATGCCACACGGAGATAAAGGCTCAGTTCTCTCTTCCGAACCATCACCCCGTCAACGAAGGGCGCGTCACATGCCTTGACTGCCACGACCCGATGGGCTCGCCCAATAGGTACATGCTGAAAGACGGGAGCATGAAGGAGCTTTGCGGCAACTGCCACGCCGAGAAGGCCGGGCCGTTCGCATTCGAGCACGGCGACGTTACGGAGAGATGCATAAACTGCCATCGCCCGCACGGCTCCGTGAACCAGCACCTGCTTAAAGTGCGCCTGCCGTATCTCTGCTACCAGTGCCACGAGGCCCAGCACGAGGTGACTGACCAGATTAACCAGCAGCAGCGCACGATATGCACGGACTGCCATACCGAGATACACGGTTCCGATACCCCCGATCTGGGTAACGGCGGCGCATTCACACGTTAAGGGACCAAAAGGAGGGATTTTATATGAAGAACATATTGATCGCCCTGCTGGTCCTTACGGCTGTCCTTTTGGGCGGCAGGGTATTCGCGGATGAAAATACGGCGCCGGATGTCGCGGCGCATGACGGAGGACAGGCCGGGGCCGACGCAGGCGCGTCGCAGGGGGACACGAATTATTCTCTGCCTCCGGAGGGCGGCGCATGGCTCGGCTATAATTTTTTCGACCTGCAAGGCTCAAGGAAGGCCGCCGAATATGAATATCCTTACGGCTCCGTCGTTGGCGGGTTCAATGCGGTCTACGTCCCGCTGCCCACGAGATGGGAGGCGGAACTTGACTGGATTAACCCCAAGAGCTGGGATGCGGATTTTTCCTTCGCATACAAGGACATGGTAAAGGTCGATTATACGGGCTGGGCGCTCTGGCGCAACTACAACCACTACGGTCTTATGGGTATAAAATACCTCGATACCGAACCCGGCGGAAATTATTTTACCGACAACCGGGACAACAGGCTCTCCCTGGTGCTGAAATGGCCGGACAGGCCCTATCACGTCTTCGTCAACATGCGGCATTTCGAGAAGGAAGGCACAATACAGGCGAGGTTCTATAATGCGGTCGACCCGATTATAACAAATCACTTTAAAGAATCCCTGGCAAGGGACATAGACTGGGTAACCACGAAACTGAACGTAGGCATAAACGGACACTTAGGCCCCGTGGAAGCGGAGTACAGTCATACGGCCAAGACCTTCGACCCGCATGGAGAAGTCGTAATTCCAGTCTTTGAGCGAGGTCTTTATCCGAGCCACGTGCCGCAGTACGACGACAACCTCGATACCGTGAAACTGCATACGGACTATACCGGAAGGATCGTGGCCGACAGCACGTTCATAAACGGCGAGCGCAGGAACGAGCACTCGCAGGCGGACCTCAAATACCGGAGGGCATACGGCGATTTTATACTTATGCCGGCGAACGGCCTGACGGTTGCCGTCCGCTACCGCGGCAACTGGACCAACGAGACGGTTCAGGCCGTCCCGGCGGGTACCGCCACGCCGCCCATCGCTACCGTAACGCCCACAGCCCCAATAAGCTACAGGTCGAACAGGGCCGAGGTGTCCGTCCGGTATAACCCGATCAACATATTGGCTTTCAACGCCGAATACTCTTATGAGAACCTCCAGAGATACAACGCACCGGAATGGAACGCGATTATAGCCAACGGCTCTCCGATAATCCCATATCAGAGCATACCAT
>JAJYGS010000158.1 GCA_021785055.1 Nitrospirota bacterium
CAGGGATTACCTGCATTCTCACCCCGGAGAAATGAATTCCATCCTGGACAAAAACAAAAGCTACGTCTTCTTCACGCTATCCGACGACGGTCCGTTCGGATGTCTGGACGAGCCGGTGACGGGCGGGAGGAGCATAGCAGTGGATAACGGGATATTCCCTCCGGGTGCGCTGGCGTTCGTGGATACCGTGGAGCCTGACTTTAAATCTTACGACAAGCCTTCCGGCTGGTCGCCGTTTAAGAGATTTGTCCTTGCGCAGGACGAGGGCGGAGCCATAAAGGGGCCCGGGAGGGTGGATATTTATTTCGGATACGGGCGCAGGGCCGCAGAGGAGGCGGGTTTCATGAAACGGGACGGCAGGCTCTATTTTCTTGCCCCGAAGGACGCTATTTTATCTCCTCGATAAAAATCGTAAGCCCAGACTCTTCCAGCATCTTTTTAAACCTCGCCAGGTCCGCCTCGAACTCGCTTACCGTCTGGCGTTTCTCACTTACGCGGTTCAGCTCAAGCATCTTTCCACTTCTGTCGGTTTTGCCATAATAGTTTATCGCCACCACCATCCCTTCCCTGTCCAGACGGCTTGCCATCAGGCGGATATAGCCCTTTTCAAGCGGAATGAAGTATGCCTTGTAAGGCTTCTCTCCCTCGCCGATTTCGGCAAGAGAGAGGAAATCGTGTTTCATAATTATATTATACAGCTCTCAAATCCTTTGACAAATAAAGGAAAACAACTATAATGGCGGTAGGGGAAAGTTCTGTTTCCGCCTTGTAATTAAGGGGGTAGAAAATTGGCGATAGTGGTAGCGGTAAGTGTAAGCGCGAAGAAGGGAATGCGAAAGCAAAACGTGGATAGCGCGGCGTTCCTTGCAAATTTCGGCATAGAGGGCGACGCCCACGCAAGTTCCGAATGGCACAGGCAGGTAAGTCTCCTTGCCATAGAAAGCATCGAAAAGATGAGAAAAGCCGGCCTGAACGTCAATCCCGGAGACTTTGCGGAGAATATCACCACAGAGGGAATCGACCTGCTTAAACTTCCCATCGGAACGAAGCTCAGGATAGGCCCGGCGACGGGCGAGGTCAGCCAGATTGGCAAGGAGTGTCATTCCCGCTGCGCGATATACTACCAGGCCGGGGACTGCGTGATGCCGAAGGAAGGCATTTTCATAAAAGTCCTTCAGGGCGGGGTTGTCAGGCCGGGGGACGAGGTGTCTGTAATTGCATGATTAAGGCGGCTGTTCTTACCATTTCGGATAAAGGTTCGCGGGGAGAACGCGAGGATTTATCTGGCCCGGCGGTCATGGAAATGCTTAAAAATGCCGGGGCGGAGATTATCAATTACGAGATAATTCCGGACGAGGCGGAAGTCATAAGTGCGCGGATTATAAGACTTTCAGATAAATCCAGGGCTGGTTTGATAATCACGACCGGGGGCACGGGAGTCTCGCCCAGGGACGTGACGCCGGAGGCCACAAGGGCGGTAATCGACCGTGAGCTTCCGGGAATGGCTGAGGCTATGCGGGCGGAATCGTTGAATAAAACGCCGCACGCCATGATAAGCCGCGCGGTCTGCGGGATACGCGGCAAGACGCTTATTATTAACCTGCCGGGGAGCCTGAAAGGGGCAGTCGAGAACCTTGCTGTCCTTATGCCCGCGATACCGCACGCAATCGAAAAAATCTGCGGCAGCGACGCCGAATGCGCAAGACCCTGATTAATGCGGTATAGCCGTTGACAGCCAAGTAAGCCTGATGTATAGTCGTATCGGCGTTCAAAAAGGAGAGCGGCATGTCAGACATCCGAAATAAAGAACTGATGCAGTATTTTGACAAGAAATTTGAAGGGATTGACAAGAAATTTGAAGCTTTGAAAGCCGAGATTGACACCGCGAAAGAAGAGACAATGCGGCATACCGGCGTCCTTATCGAAGAGGTTCGGCACGACATCAAAATTTTGGCCGAAGGGATAATGACCGCTAACGAAAAAACGGGACGAGAAAAGGAAGAAAACAAACAGGAGCACGTCCAATTAGAGAAAAGAATTTTAATCAACACCGCCGACATTTCCTCGCTCGACAATAGAGTAGGAAGGCTGGAAGGAAAGATTTAATCAGAGCAAGGCTTGACCCAAGCTTTCATTTCATCGAAGCCTATCTCTGAAACAGGGGTGGGTTTTTGGTTAACGATGAGTTGAGGCGTGTGTGATTATTAAAGCTAAGGAGGGTAAGGACATGAGTAAGTTCCATAATGGAAAGCCATACCATGGGTCTGAAGATGTGGCTCATGGTAAACTGAAAGGTGCGACTGGCGAGGCGGATTATTTCTATTTTTTCTGCCCGAAGTGTAAAGACGACGAAATAATGCGCCTTCTTCAATATGGTGTTCACGCGCAGGAAGAGGAAAACCGGTATAACGCTCATTGCAAGAGTAAAGCTAAATATGGCTTTACTCTGGTGTTCAAGTTGCACTGTGAAAAATGTGGTTTTCCCGACTTTGTAAAGATTTCTAATACCGGTTGGCAAGGCGGGAAACACAAAAGTGGCGTTGAGGGAACAGGTGTCCAGTTAGGAAATTAGGGACACGTCCCATATTTTTCATAACGCCCCCTGCCCCCCTCTTATCTTAAGAGGGGGGACAAGAATCAATTTCCTTGCAAAACACGTCCGATTATTGTATAAATTCCTTTACTTTAAAGGAAAAGGACGGTCCGTGCCCTGATGCCCAAAATCGAGGACGTAAGGAAAAAAATCGACGAGCTGGACGACAGGCTCCTGGCGCTTCTGAACAGGCGCGCGAAGCTGGTCATGGAGATTGGCAGGATAAAGAAAAAAGAGAATTCCCAGTTCCACGTCCCCGACCGCGAGAAAAGAATCCTCGAACGCCTCACGAGAAATAACGAAGGCCCGTTCCCTAACGAATCCCTCCAGGCCGTCCTGAAGGAAATTTTCTCGGCGTCGCTCTCGCTTGAGGCGCCCGCGAAGATAGCATACTTAGGCCCCAAGGCCACGTTCTCGCACCTGGCCTGCCTCCAGCAATTCGGGTATTCCGCGCAGTATGTCCCGGTAAACAGCATAAGCGAGGTCTTCGCGGAGGTGGAGCGCGGCCTTGCGGAATACGGCGTCGTGCCTATCGAGAATTCCACCGAGGGCGTCGTCAGCCATACGCTCGACATGTTCATGGACTCGGAGTTAAATATCTCCGGCGAGATCATGCTCGAGGTCTCGCATTATCTTATGAACATGACCGGAAAGCTCTCGGACGTTATGAAAATATACTCGCACCCACAGCCGCTGGCGCAGTGCAAGAACTGGCTTGAGAAAAACATGAAAGGCGTGATCATTGCGGAAACCTCCTCCACGACACGGGCCGCGGAGCTGGCTGCGGAAGACCCGTCCATCGCCGCCATCGGGAGCAGGCTCGCCGCAGAGATATACGGGCTCAATATCCTGCGCGAGCGCATAGAGGACAACGTAAACAACTATACGCGCTTCCTGATAATATCGAAGAAATCTCCGGCGCGAACAGGGAAGGATAAGACGTCGATCATGTTCTCCGTGAAAGACCGCCCCGGCGCGCTCCACGACATGCTGAAGCCATTTGCCGAGAGGGGTATAAGTCTGACAAAGATAGAGTCCAGACCCTCCCGCAAGAAGGCGTGGGAGTATCACTTCTTTGTGGACATGGAAGGCCACATTGCAGACAGGAAGGTAAAGGAAGCCGTATCCGAGCTTGGCAAAAACTGTTTGTTCCTGAAAGTCCTTGGGGCGTATCCCTCGGCAAGAATAGGGAAATAGGCAATCATAACGAAGCCCTCACCCCCTGCCCCTCTCCCGGAGGTAGAGGGGCAAAGGAAGGTTGTCATTCTGAGCGAAGCGAAGAATCCGGTTTATGAATTTTAACGAATAATGAAAAGACTCACCTCACATAATATCGAATCCCTGACGCCTTACGCGCCGGGAAAGCCAATAGAAGAGCTTGAGCGCGAACTGGGCTTGACCGGCTCCATAAAGCTCGCCAGCAACGAAAACCCCGTCGGGCCGTCGCCGAAGGGAATCGCCGCAATCGCGGGCCATATAAACAACCTGCACCGTTACCCCGACGGCGCCGCGCATTACCTTAAGGATGCCATAAGTAAAAAATTCGGCTGTTCCACGTCTGAGATAGTCCTTGGGAACGGCTCAAACGAACTGCTCGACATCATCGTCCGCACGTTCCTGCTGGAAGGCGAGGAGGCGATATTCGCGGAGCCGTCGTTCGTCGTATATAAAATGTCCACGCAGGCGGCGGGGCGAAAGGGAATCGCCGTGCCGTTGAATGACGGGCGGCACGACCTCGCGGCTATGGCGGACGCAATAAACGACAGGACGAAAATCATTTTCATCGCAAATCCCAATAACCCGACAGGCACGATAAACACAAAAAAAGAGATGGGCTCGTTCATGGCGCGTGTGCCTACGGATGCAGTTGTCGTCGTGGACGAGGCGTATTTCGAGTATGTAACCAACCCGGAATACCCGGATACTTTTAAATATCTGAGGGACGACAGGAACATAATAATACTCAGGACGTTTTCGAAGATTTACGGCCTTGCCGGGCTTAGAATAGGCTACGGATTAGCCCCCGCGCGGCTCGTGGACTTGATGAATCGTGTCCGCGCGCCGTTCAATACCAACTCGCTCGCGCAGGCGGCGGCGATGGCTGCGCTCTCGGACGACGAGCACGTAAAGGAGTCCGTGCGCGTGAACGAGGAAGGGAAGAAATACCTGTACGCGGAGCTGACGAAGATGGGCCTGGACTATCTCCCGACGCAGGCGAATTTCATCTGGATTGATTTACATAGTGATGCGCGGAAATTATACGACGCGCTCCTCCGGAAGGGCGTAATCGTCCGCCCGATGGGGCCGACACAGATACGGGTTACGATAGGGCTGATGAAAGAGAATGAGAGGTTTGTGAAGGCGCTGGCCGAGACGTGGGCGCGATAGTGGGTCCCTCCGCTTCGGTCGGGACGACAGGTAGCTTCTTCGGATTGTGTATTGGCCTAAAGAAATCTGGTTGTCTATAGGCATTTGGTGAAAGAGGTGCGTTAATGATTATCGTACTTAAGCCGAACGCGACCCCGAAGCAGATTGAGAATATAAAAAAGAAGCTCATAGAGCACGGCGTCTCCGTCCATCTCTCGAAGGGCCGGGAGAGGACGATTATCGGCGCAATAGGGGAGGAATCGGTAGTCTCGGAACTGCCGCTTGCGGCGATGCCCGGCGTCGAGAAGGTGATGCCGATACTGAAGCCCTACAAGCTCGTATCGCGCGAGTTCCGGAAAGAGAATACTATAATTAAAGTCGGCAGGGAGAAAATCGGCGGCAAAAAGCTCGCGGTTATCGCCGGGCCGTGCGCCGTGGAGGGGAGAAAAAAACTCCTCACGGTCGCGGAAGAGGTAAAGAAAGCCGGAGCGGGCTTCATACGCGGCGGCGCGTTCAAGCCGAGGACTTCTCCGTATAGCTTCCAGGGCCTGGGCGAGGAGGGTTTAAAATATCTTGCCGAGGCGCGGGAAAAAACCGGCCTGCCGGTCGTGACGGAGCTTATGGACCCGCGCGACACGGAGATGGTGGTGAAATACGCCGACGTGATACAGATTGGCGCGCGCAACATGCAGAATTTCCGGTTGCTGAAAGAGGTCGGCCTCACAAGGACTCCGGTGCTCCTGAAGCGCGGCCTCTCCGCGACAATAAAGGAATTCCTGATGTCCGCCGAATATATAATGTCCCAGGGGAACCACCAGGTAATATTCTGCGAGCGCGGCATCAGGACTTTCGAGACCTACACGCGCAATACGCTCGACCTCTGTGCCGTTCCCATCCTCAAAAAAGAGAGCCACCTGCCGGTAATAGTGGACCCGTCCCACGGCGTCGGCATACGCGAATTTATCCCGCAAATGGCGATGGCCGCGATAGCCGCCGGTGCGGACGGGCTTATAATCGAGGTGCATTCCCGCCCGGAAGAGGCCCTAAGCGACGGCGAGCAGTCGCTTGAGCCGAAGGCGTTCGCCCGTCTCATGAAGGACATAAAGGGCATCGCCCGGCTCATGGGGAGAAGCTCTTGAGCGTCGAGCCTAAGTTCAACCAGGCGACGGTTATCGGTGTGGGGCTTATCGGCGGTTCTATCGCCGGAGTTATAAGGTCCCTCGGGATTGCGCGCGCCGTAGTGGGTGTCGGCAGGAACAAGGAAAACCTCGACACCGCAGTCCGCCTTGGCCTCATCGACCGCTACTCCCAGGATGCCAGAAAAGGCGTTTCCGGCTCCGACCTCGTGATACTCTGCTGTCCAGTAGGCTCCTTCGAGCAGGTAGCCAGGGAGATAAAGCCTTACCTGGAAGACCGGGCCGTTGTAACGGACGCGGGGAGCGTCAAGGGAGAACTCGTCCTGCGGCTGGAAGAGATATTCTACCTTAAGGCCAGGTATGTCCCCGCGCATCCCATCGCAGGGAGCGAGCGTTCAGGAGCAGAGGCTGCGAATCTTAAATTATTCCACGGCGCGCGCTGCATACTTACGCCTACGAGGAACACGGATATTGAGGCGCTGGAGGCGGTATCGGACCTCTGGGAAACCGCAGGCGCGAAGGTGGAGAGGATGGACCCGTTCGACCATGACAAAATCTTCGGGATGGTGAGCCACCTCCCGCACGTCGCGGCATACGCGATGGTCGGCGCGCTTACGCAGATGGATGGCGGCGAGGACGCAATATCCTATGCCGCCGGCGGCTTCAAGGACTTCACGCGCATAGCCGGGAGCCACCCGGGAATGTGGCGGGACATCTGCCTTTTTAATTCCGGGAACATCTCGGATGCCCTTGGGGTGTATATAAAATCCCTGGAGCGGCTACGCAGTCTCATGGAGTCAGGAGACGGCGAGGCCCTGCTTTCCGAGTTCGAGAAGGCAAGGGCTGTAAGGCAGAGGATAAAGTAATATGGAAAAATTAAAAATAAACATTTCCGGCCCGTTGCGCGGTTCCGTGCGCGTGCCGGGCGATAAATCCATCTCGCACAGGGCTGTGATGCTTGGCGCAATCGCCGAAGGGACAAGCAGGGTGTCCGGCTTCCTTACAGGCGAAGACAGCGTAAATACGGCAAAGGCCTTCGCCGCCATGGGGGTCGGGATTGAGGGGCTGGGCGGCTCCGAGCTTGTTATACACGGCATCGGCCTGCGCGGGCTCAAGGCGCCTGTAGGCGCCCTCGACCTCGGCAATTCCGGAACGAGCATAAGATTAATGTCCGGGCTTCTCTGTGCGCAAAATTTTCCTGTTACGCTGACGGGCGACCAATACTTGTGCAAACGCCCCATGACGAGGATAGTCAAGCCTCTCTCACAGATGGGCGCGATTATCTCCGGAGAGGGCGAGAAAAACTACCCGCCGCTTGAAATCAGGCCGTGCGGAAGGCTGAAAGGGATAAATTATCCCTCTCCGATTGCCAGCGCGCAGGTGAAGTCCGCCGTTTTGCTTGCGGGGCTTTACGCGGAAGGAGAATCGATTGTTACGGAG
>JAJYGS010000134.1 GCA_021785055.1 Nitrospirota bacterium
AGGCCGCAAGGGCCAGGGATACGATCACCGGTCCGGCGGGGCCTTTAAGTCTTGTGTGGAATGGTTGCTGCAAGGATGTGCTTTTCATAACTCCCCCATCCCCCTCTTATCTTAAGAGGGGGACAAAGGGGGCGTTACTCATTTAAAACCTCTCGCCCACGAACGGCAGAAGCGCAATGTTTCTCGACCTGTTTATGGCGGTGGTCAACTCCCGCTGGTGCTTTGCGCAACTGCCGGATATCCTGCGGGGGACAATCTTGCCGCGGTCGGTCACGTAGCCCCGCAGTGTTTTTACGTCCTTGTAGTCTATGAAAGGAATCTTGTCCGCGCAGAAATGGCAGACCTTTTTCCTCTGAAAGCGTCTTTTTTTCTCCTGCATAGTATCTCCTTAAAAAGGTATATCTCCCTCGTCCGCGTGGCCTGTGCCTGCCGCCTCGTCCTGGCCGGGCTGACGCTTGGGCATGAATGTAATATTCTCCGCGACTACTTCCACTTTGCTTCTTTTCTGGCCCTCGGACTCCCACCGCCTCTGCTGGAGCCGCCCGTCTACCAGCACGGACTGCCCCTTGCCAAGATACTGGCCGCAGTTCTCGGCCTGTTTGCCGAAGACGACGATGTCGAAGTAGCTTACCTCTTCCTTGAGTTCCTCGCCCTGCCGGTATTTGCGGTTCACGGCGATTGAGAGGTTCGCCACCGGCGTCCCGTTCGGGTTATACCGAAGCTCCGGGTCGCGCGTTAAGTTGCCCATCAGGATTACTCGGTTGAAGCTTGCCATCGGTTTCCTTTATTCGCTTTCGGTCTCCGCAGTCCCGGCCACACTGCCGGCCTCGGACTCGGACGCCGCAGCCTCCGCGCCTTTAGCGGCACTGGCGGCCAATTCCGCCTTCTGCTGGGCCTGAAGCTGCCGCGCAATGTGCGCCAGCGCCTCTTTTTCGAGCCTGATAGTGAGGAATTTTATTACCGCGTCGGTCATCTTGTAGTTGCGTTCGAGCTCGGAGACGGACATGGCGCCGCCCTTGAACTGCAAGAGGACGTATTCGCCCTTCCTGTGTTTCCGGACGGGGTATGCGAGCTTGCGCTTCCCCCATTTCTCGATGCGGACGACCTCGCCGCCGTTCGCGGTAATGACTTCCTGGAACCTCTGGCTTATCTTTTCAGATTCCCCTTCGTCGGTCGAAGGGGCAAGGATAAAGATGCTCTCGTAGTCGTTCATAGACTTTCACCTCCCTCTGGACATTTTGGCCCCCGGCGGCGCTCAAGGTTTATTAATGGATAATACAACGGCCAGGCGCAATAAACTGCGCCCCTACACGCTGCATATCCCTTCCCCGGCCCCGGGAGCAAGGAGTTTCGACCTTTAATTTCCACCGTATATTATGCGGAAGTTGTAATTAATAGCACGTGACGGGCAAAAAATCAAGTCAAAAGCGCCCCTACACGTTGAACTTGAACAGCATGCAGTCCCCGTCGGCGACGACGTATTCCTTGCCCTCCTGACGTAACACACCTTTCTCCTTCGCGGCATTCCAGGAGCCAAGGTTCACGAGGTCGCCGTAATGCACCACCTCGGCGCGGATAAAGCCGCGCTCGAAATCGGAATGAATCTTGCCCGCCGCCTGCGGCGCCTTTGTCCCCTTGCTTATCGTCCAGGCCTTTACCTCGTCCTCGCCCACGGTAAAGAACGTGATAAGCCCCAGAAGGCCGTATCCCTCGCGTATCAGCCTGTCAAGTCCCGGCTCTTTCAGCCCAAGGCTTTCAAGGAATTCCGGACGCTCCTCAGGCGCAAGGGCGGCAATCTCCGACTCCGTCTTACCGCATATCACGACTACCGGCGCGCCCTCGTTCGCGGCAATCTCCCGCACCTCGGCCACAAGAGGAGACTTCCCGTCGATGTCGTCATCCGATACGTTTGCCACATAAAGTATCGGCTTGTCGGTCAGGAGGAAAAAACCCTTCAGGAGCGCCTGTTCTTCGTCGGAAAAATTTCCCGTTCTGACAGGCTTTCCCTTTTCCAGCATTTCCTTGATGCGCGCGAGCAGATCCGCCTCGGCCTTCGCCGTCTTGTCCGCGCCCTTCGCCGCCTTCTGCCGGGATACGAGCCGTTTCTCAACGCCTTCCAGGTCGGCGAGCAGAAGCTCCGCCTCGATAACTTCTATGTCGCGCCTGGGGCCTATCTCGCCGTCCACGTGTACCACGTCCGGGTCCTTAAAACACCGCACTACATGGGCTACGGCGTCCACCTCGCGTATGTTGCCTAAGAACTTGTTTCCCAGTCCCTCGCCGCGGGACGCGCCCTTCACAAGCCCCGCGATGTCAACAAACTCGATGGTCGTCGGCGTAAGCTTTTTCGGGTGATACATCTCGTTCAGCCTGGCAAGCCGCGCGTCCGGCACCTCTACGATGCCCACGTTCGGGTCTATTGTCGTAAACGGGTAGTTGGACGCCTGCGCCCCGGCGGAAGAGAGCGCGTTGAATATGGTGGACTTCCCGACGTTCGGCAGGCCTATTATGCCGCAATTGAAACCCATGGACTCTTTATTACCTTTCCGCTTGAATTGCGAATGGATGACAGCTTGCCCGCGCTTACTTTAATACTCTATCTTCACAAGCTTCCCGTTATCCGATATAAGCCAGGCGGGATGGGCTTGCTTCTTATAGCACATCATTACCTTTTTAATCTCCAGACCCTTATTTTCCGATACGATTTTCACAGTCGCGCCGTCTTTGGAATTCCAGAATCTTGCGTACGCCTTGCCATCCGCCTCGCGCGTTTCTTTCCCGATATGCGCCGCCTCCAGAAACTCGTCAAGACTCAAATGCCCGTCCTCGTTCCAGTCCATCTCCGAGAACGAATAGAATTTGCTCAAAGAGACAATGCCCCAGTACAGCCGCGGATATATCAGCGCGACGGCGATTGCGACAAGCAATAAAATGGCCGAAAAAAATTTCAGAATTTTTTTCATTTTATAAATTAACAGCCCCGCCCAAATAATATTGGGCGGGGCCGATTATACCATAAACATTCCGCTTTCGCGGATTTTTTATAAGTGGATCAGCACGTGGCCGGAAGCCAGCAGGCCGACGATGAGGAGCGCCACGATGTTGATGATCTTGATCATCGGGTTGACAGCGGGGCCGGCGGTGTCCTTGTACGGGTCGCCGACGGTGTCGCCGGTAACCGCGGCCTTATGGGCGTCGGAGCCCTTGCCGCCGAAGTTGCCGTTCTCGATGTATTTCTTCGCGTTGTCCCACGCGCCGCCGCCGGAGGTCATGGAGATGGCGACGAACAGCCCGGTGACGATGGCGCCGACGAGCATCCCGCCGACCGCCACCGGCCCGAGGAGATACCCGACGACTATCGGGGCCAGCACGGGGAGCAATGCCGGTACCATCATCTCGCGGATGGCGGCCTTTGTCACGATGTCGACCGCCGCGGCGTAGTCCGGCTTGCCGGTGCCTTCCATGATGCCCTTTATCTCGCGGAACTGCCTGCGGACTTCATTGACTATCTCGCCGCCCGCCTTCGCGACGGCCTGCATGGACATCGCGCCGAAGAGGTAGGGCAACAGACCGCCGATGAACAGGCCGACCAGTACCAGCGGGTTGCTGAGGTCGAACGTTACCGGGGGCATGCCGTTGTTCGCGAGAGCGTTGCCCAGCTCCTGGGTGTATGCGGAGAAAAGCACCAGTGCCGCAAGTGCCGCGGAGCCGATGGCATATCCCTTGGTAACCGCCTTCGTGGTGTTGCCGACCGCATCCAGCGGGTCGGTTATCGAACGGACCGAATCCGGAAGCTCGGCCATCTCTGCGATGCCGCCCGCATTGTCGGTAATCGGGCCGTATGCGTCGATTGCGACGATTATGCCGGTCATGGAGAGCATGGAGACTGCCGCCATCGCCACACCGTAAAGCCCTGCCATGTGGAACGCGACCAGTATGCCCGTGGAGATGAGGATTATCGGGGCCGCGGTGGACTTCATGGAGACCGCGAGGCCGGTGATGACGTTCGTGCCGTGGCCGGTGGTGGAGGCCTGGGCTATGGACCTGACCGGCGCGTAGGCGGTGGAGGTGTAGTATTCGGTTATTATGACCATGCCGCCTGTTACGACGAGGCCGACAAGGGCGGATACGTAGAGGTTTATCCAGGTATACTGCTCAAGGCCGGGCGTTGCCGCGATCCCGCCCATCATCTGTTTCGTGATGGGTACGAAGGCTATTGCGGAGAGGACTGCGGCGGCTATGAGGCCCTTGTACAGGGCGCCCATGATGTTGCCGCTTTTGCCGACCTTCACGAAGAAGACGCCGATGATGGAGGTGACGATGGATACGCCGCCCAATATCAGGGGATAAGAGAGCGCCTTGCTCACGACGTCGGGCCCGGCGTTCCTGAAGAGGAGCGCGCCCAGGAGCATTGCGGAAACGATTGTAACAGCGTAGGTCTCGAAGAGGTCTGCGGCCATGCCGGCGCAGTCGCCGACGTTGTCGCCCACGTTATCCGCGATGACGGCGGGGTTCCTGGGGTCGTCCTCCGGGATACCGGCCTCGACCTTGCCCACGAGGTCGGCGCCGACGTCCGCGCCCTTCGTGAATATGCCGCCTCCGAGCCTGGCGAATATGGAGATAAGGCTGCCGCCGAAACCGAGGCCGACGAGCGGCCTGACGAGGTCGGCAGGCGCCGCGTCGGGCGTTACGTTCTGGAGGACGAGGTAGTAGCCGGAAAGGACCAGGAGGCCCAGGCCGACGACCAGCATGCCGGTTATGGAGCCGCCCCTGAACGCGACGTCCATCGC
Organism: Nitrospirota bacterium; assembly: GCA_021785055.1. Taxonomy (GTDB): domain Bacteria; phylum Nitrospirota; class JACRHJ01; order JACRHJ01; family JACRHJ01; genus JAKAHE01. The sequence goes on from JAJYGS010000134.1 coordinate 4,791, forward strand.
CGCGTTAAGGCCCTGCTTCGCCGCTTCGGTCGTCCGGACGTTGGCGCGGACGGATATGTTCATGCCGATGATACCCGCCGCCGCGGAGCCCAAGGCCCCGATGACGAAGCCTATCGCGGTAAGAGGCCCAAGACCTATGGAGGCTGGAGCGATGCCGATGATTATGGCGATGATGACGCCTACCACAGCTATGGTGGTATACTGGCGCTTGAGATACGCCCCCGCGCCCTCCTGAATGGCCTTCGAGATCCTCTGCATCTTCTCGTCGCCCTGGCCCAGCTTCATAATCCAGCCTATGCTGATAATGCCGTATATCACGGCGATGATACTGCAACCCAATGCTATCAAAACGTTTGTATCCATGATCCCTGAATACCCCCTTTCAATTATTGCGGTTAAGAAAATCTGTCGGCAGAACTGCTCGCTATCCCCCCTTCCCTCATATGCTGTAGTTATTTAAAACGTCGTTTTACAGGCGCGGGAATTTTACTCCTTCCACGCCTGTTTTCCAAATTAAAAATATTAATACAATAATAAGACTACTGGCTGGCGGACTATATATAACCGAACTGCATAAATTAATCAAGCAATATTAATTGAACTTGTTCATGGCGGCTGAAAGTCCTCTTTTGAATATCGTCAGGACCGCCTCAGCCGCGTTGGCGACGGTCTCCTCGACCTCTTTTCGCTCTTCCTCGATGAACCTGGAAAGAACGTAATCAGCCGGGTCGAGCCTGGGATCCGGGCGCCCTATGCCGACCCTCACCCGTATAAAATCCCCGCCCACATGGGCTATTACGGAGGCGACGCCCCTGTGCCCGCCTCCGCCGCCCGAAGAACGTATTCTTATCCTTCCGAGGGGCAGGTCCATGTCATCGTGAATTACGACCACATCCGAAGGCGCCAGCTTGTAATACCTCGCTGCCTCGCCCACGGCGTCGCCGCTCAGGTTCATATAAGTCTGCGGCTTCATCAGGAAGAGGGGTTCTCCCTCGAATTCGGCCCTGGCCGTGAATGCGCCGAAGGACTTCTTGTAAGAACCTTTCCCCAGCAGTTTTCCGGCGAGGGCGTCCACCACCATAAACCCTACGTTGTGGCGTGTCCCGGCATATTCGGCCCCGGGATTTCCCAGTCCGGCGACGATCTTCAAAACTATTTGGCCTTTTCCGTCTTCGCCTTCTCCGTCTTGGCCTTCTCCGGTTTTTCTTCCTCTTCCTTCTTCTTCGTCAAAACTTCAGGCTCCTTCACCTCCGCGGCGGCCTCTGTCGAGAGCATGGCGTCGAGCTTCTCGGCGGAAATCGGCGGGGCTATGGCAAAGAGCACCGTGCCTGCGTCGGTAAGGGCCTTTACGCCGTCGGGGAGATTCAGGTTACCCACGTGGACGGACTCGTTAATCTTAAGCTCTGAGCAGTCCACCTCGATATGTTCCGGTATCTTCGCCGGCAGACACTCGACGACTATATCCCTCACGGGATGGGAGAGTATTCCGCCCTCCTTTACGCCCGCGGGCTGGCCGCCAATCTGCACCACGGCAACCGTCACATGCACCGTCTTGTCCTCGGCGACCTCCTGGAGGTCGGCATGTATCAGGACGTTCTTCACAGGGTCAACCTGGTAATCCCTCAGGATGGCCATCTTCTCCCTGCCTTCCATCTCTATCGAGAGGAGCTTGCTCCCGCCGTCGCCGGAAGTTATTATCCCGGAGAGTTCCTTGCTGTCGAGCGAAATAGGCGTTGGTTCTCCGACGCCGTATATTATCCCCGGGATCCTGCCCTCGCGCCTCAGTACTCTGGCGGGGCCTTTCCCCCTTCCCTCGCGGATTTGAACTTTCAAGGCCGTCTTGTTCATCTAACATTACCTCCTATGCAAATAGCGAGCTCAGCGAGCTCTCATCGTGTATCCTCTTTATCGCCTCGCCCAGTAGCGGCGCCATGGTCAGCACCTTGAGCTTCGGGCATTCCTTCTGCTTGCCGTCCATGGCTATCGTATTCGTCACAACCACCTTGTCAAGCTCGGATTCGTTGAGCCTCTTTATCGCGGGGCCGGACAAAACGGCGTGAGAACATGCAGCCATTACTTTCTTCGCCCCGTTTCTCTTTATCGCGTCCACCGCCTTCGTTATGGTGCCCGCGGTGTCTATCATGTCGTCGAGCAGGAGAGCGTCGCGGCCTTTGACGTCCCCGATGATATTCATCACCTCCGCCACGTTGGGCGCGCTCCTTCGTTTGTCTATTATGGCTATGCTCCCGCCAAGTCTCTTCGAGAACGCCCTTGCCCGCTCCACGCCTCCCGCGTCCGGGGATATTACGACCGGGTCGTCGAGACCTATGTCCTTTAAGTAATCGAAGAGGACCGGCGTAGCGAAGAGGTTGTCCACCGGCACGTTGAAGAACCCCTGTATCTGTCCGGCGTGGAGGTCAACCGTAAGGACCCTGGCCGCGCCCGCGGTGGTGATGAGGTCCGCCACGAGCCTCGCGGTGATGGGCACCCTGGGCTGTGCCTTCCTGTCCTGCCGGGCGTAGCCGTAGTATGGTATTACGGCGGTGATGCGCTTGGCGGACGCCCTCTTGAAGGCGTCTATCATTATGAGGAGTTCCATGAGGTTGTGGTTCACCGGCGAGGACGTCGGCTGGACGGCGAATACGTCCATACCCCGCACGTTCTCGTTTATTTTTACGTTTATCTCCCCGTCGGAAAACGTCGCGACGAAAAC
>JAJYGS010000056.1 GCA_021785055.1 Nitrospirota bacterium
CGTGCCGACATCGGCATGAAGTTCGACGCCAACATACTCCTGCCCTACATCAACTGGAACAATCTCTATGTCGTCCGCTCGGTCATAAGGGCGTGGAATGTTTCGGCCTCGCCCCAGGACGTCAAGGTAAAGGAAGCGCTCAGAAATTACATTAAAATGCCGGTTGACGACCGCTACAAAAACAAGGTCAGAACGCTTCTGGACAAGCTGGGGTAGGTTTGGCGGAAAACTGTCTTGGTACGTTTATCCGGCAAATTCCTGCCAGTATACGGGGGGACTATAAGGGTTCCGGGCGGTTTTTTACTCTGCCTTCCGTGGGGCGGAGAGGAACGGCTTCCATTTCTCCCTCAGCTTCGCAGCCTTCTCCAGCAGGATGTGTTTCTTGGTTGCGTCCGTCATGCCCTCTGCGGCCTGGTCGTAGGCGTCGAGGGCCTTTGTTATCTTGCCCTCGCCCTCATATGCCTCCGCAAGCCCCCCAAGGATGGTCGGCCTTTCCTTGCGGTCTAACGGCGTTATGCGGGCAAGGACCTTTTCGTACTCCCCCGCCGCCTTTTTGTATTCCCCGGCAAGCAGGAGCGTCTGGGCGTAATCTTCCCTTACGTAAAGATTATCGAAGCCGAGCGCGATTTTCTTATCCAGGGCGTCTATGGCCTCCTTGTATCTCTTTTCGGCATACAGGGCGTTATACAGGGCCGTCCAGCACCGGGGGTCTTTCGGATTGATCTTGGCGGCAATCCGGGCGAAATACTCCGAATCCGGAGGCATTTTCTGGGACAGGAAATAATCCGCCATGTCGAGATACGCAGGGTAGTAGTTCTTGTCGAGGCCGACCGTATCGGCAAGCTCCATCCTTACCCCCTTGAGGTCTTTCAGCCCGAAAAGGGCGAGCGCCATATCGTAATGTAAAGAGGGGTCTTTCGGGTCTTTTTTTATGGCGTCCGCATACGACTGGGCCACGCCGTTCAGCTGATAGAAGGTCTCGTCGTACATGGCCTGAGAGCGGAGTTTCCAAGTGGCGGGAGGGCCTTTTTTGAGTTTCTTCGGGTCTGAAAAATATGTGTAAAGATAGCGCGCTATGAACCTGTCCTTTACGGAAAGGGGAGGCAGGGAGCTGGAATAGGATACCGTCGCGTCCGATACCCTTATACCGGACGAACCCAGAGAGTTCGCGACGCCCCCGAAGAGGTCGAGAAACGGCGTCTTGACCTCGTTTTCATACAGATCCTTGAAAAATCCCGGATCCGCCAGCACAACCATCCGCCGCCTTATCCTCGGCAGGTCCTTCAGGGCGAAAATCCTTACCGGAACACCCGCTATCATCCCGCGAATTCCGTTTTTGTAATGCCTGAAAGTGCCGACCTCCGTCTTCGACAGCCCGATGGATTTGAGGAATTTCCGCAGATTATTTATCGACTCGGTTTTCACGGATTTTTTGGCTGGCGCGGCCCAGTAAATCTCCCTTATAATCCGCTCCCTTGCCGCAAACCACAGGAAGTTGCCGGGGCCGACAGGATAGTTCTTCGCGGTGGGATAACCTTTGCTGAAAAGCTCTTTCCAGTCGTTTCTCCTGTAAAGGGCCCTGGCCCTCCTGAACCTTCTCCGGTCGAGCGGAGAGATGCCGGGGGCGGAGGAAATCAGGAGCAGGGTTATGGGCTTTCTTATGCGGCGCTCCTTCCATATCCTTATGGATTCCTGGGGCAGCTCCACGAGGCGGGCCTTCGGGGGCCTTCCGTTTATGTCGAGGACGGGTTTTATGGTGTCGGAAACGGCGGCCTTCGGGACGAGCAGGGCCGCCAGAATAAAAAACGGGAGAAAGAGCCGTTTTGCGGAATTTAAACGCATGAGAAAGATTAACATTTTCGGACATCGAAAGTCAACGACGATGTGGCGCGGCTCTTGCATAATAGCCCCGGTTATGATAACTTATCCGGGTGCCAAATCCAAACAAACAACAGGAGGTTGTCAAAATGAAGAAACCGGCATTGATCTGTGCGGCTACGGCCTTATTTTTAAGCCTCTCTCTTTACGTCGCTCCCTTCGCCAGTGCCGCCCAGCCGAAGGTGGTGATAACCCCGATGAACTTCGACTTCGGGACTATCGACGAGGGTGTCAAGTCCAAGGCGACTTTCACGATAAAAAACGACGGCGATGCGCCCCTGGTTATCTACGACGTCAGGCCGACCTGCGGCTGCACCATAGCGAACTTAAGCACAAAGACAATAGCACCCGGCAAAACCGCAACGCTTGCAGCCGTCTATAACTCCATGAACGCAAGCGGCGAGGTCCGCAAGTTCATAACCGTCTCGACAAACGACGTCAAGACCGGCAGCGGCGTCCTCACCCTCACCCTCTCCGCAAACGTAAAAGCCAAGCCCGCCCCGGACATCGCCCTTTCCATCTACATGCTCGCCAACGTCCAGATGCCTTCCGGCGGCAGCACCAAAAGGACCATCTCGGTTTCCAACCCGGGCCAGCTCGACCTGACAATCAACCAGATAACCGCCTCGCAGGGCATTCAGGCCGTCATCGGCGGCGTGAATGTGTCGGAGGGCAAGACGGTGAATACCTCCCTGAAGCTCAAGCCCGGCCAGTCCGAGCAAATGGACGTCACGATAAGTCCGAAGGTCAAGAAAGGCAATTACCAGGAGGTGCTGATTATCCGGTCTAACTCCACGAGAAACCCCGTAAGGGACTTTATCGTACAGGGTATGGTACAGTAACCTAAGAGGCGGAAGTAATATGAACAGCGCCATCCTCGAAGTCCTTGGGGTCGTGTGGGACGGTCTTTTGAGGATGGGGCCATATGCCCTCGCGGGAGTAGCCGTCTCCGCGCTTATCAAGACCTGGAAGCTTGACAGAAGACTCTGGGTAATCCTGAACCGGGGCGGAGGCTGGGTGATATTCCTCGCCGCCGCCGCCGGCGTATTCTCGCCTTTGTGTTCCTGCGGCATCCTCCCCATCGCTGTGACGCTGCTTGAGGCGGGCTCGCCGCTCGGCCCCGCCATGGCCCTCCTCATATCCGCGCCTATCGTAGACCCGGCGTCGATAATGGTCAGTTACTCCGCGCTCGGAATTCCCTTAACTATCGCGAAGATAACCGGGGCCGTGGCTATGGGGCTATTCGCCGGTTTCTCCGCCAAGTGGCTTACTGAGGCTGGAATAATCGACGAAAACCCCTGGAACGGCGCGCCCCGGAAGGGCTATTGCGATGCGAAAACCGACCCTGCAAGCCCGAAAACCGTCCCTATCGACACCGTCCTTTCCGACAGGAAAGTCCCATTCTTCTTCGCCCGCGCAAAAGACACGCTCCTCATCGTCGGGAAGTTCTTCATAATCGCGCTCTTCATCCAGGGGATAATCGAGGCGTTCGTCCCGGCGAACTGGATTTACGCGCTCGCGGGCAGGAGCAGGTTCTCCGTCGTCTATGCCGCGCTCGTCGGCATACCGCTTCCCGTAAACGGCCTCTCCGCGGTGCCGATTGTCAAGGGCATGATGGACACCGGGCACATCGGCTTCGGGCCTGCTGTGGCGTTTATGATTGCCGGGCCGGTCACGTCCATACCGGCGATGGCGGCGATGCTCGGCATGATGAAGAAGAGGATATTCGTCCTGTACGTCTCCGTCAGCCTCATAGGCTCCATTGCGCTCGGCTATCTCTGGCAGTATATCTGGTTGGTGTCAAGATGAAAAAATTTGTCCCTGCGCTTCTGTTGATACTTTGCCTCTCCACGCCCGCGACTGCGCACAGCCCGATGAACCGCTTCTGGGGCGAGGTGCCGGTGGACATGGACTTGTCCGGCGACATCCTCATCGTGAAGACCCTCACCGTCCCGGAAGGGGTGAAGCTCACGATAGAGCCCGGGACGATTGTGCGTTTCGAGCCATCCGAGAATAACGGCATCGTCGTAAGCGGCGAGCTGATCGCGGTCGGGACAAAGGACAGGCCGATACAATTCATCCCGAAGGACGGCAAAGGCTTCTGGCGCGGTATCGAGTTCATCACCGGCGGGAAAGGGAGAATCGAGGACTGCATAGTCGAACACGCGCAGAAAAAGATAATCGGGCAGAGCGGGAAAATTGTTATACAGAATGTGAAATTCAAATAAAATGCGGGATATGCCCAGAATTTTCTGGAGATTCACATGTTTTTAATTGGTTTCCCAGTTAAACACGAAACGTGGTTTTTCATTATTGCAGGTTTTCTAAGCATAATTTTCGGAATACGTGGAATCTTTATCCAAATCCACAATGTCGAAATTGAAAACAAAGATCTGAAAGACAAGGAAAACCCCGAATGGGGGTTATGGCAACGTATATTCGTCCACTATTTCCAAGATTTCGTTTACAATTTCGTCGGTTCGTTAGCGGGATGGGAGGCTTTATATATTTTCTCGTACCGAATTTTTGAATCCGAGTCAACCCAACTCCATTTGGATGCTCTTAGATGGTCTGATTTCGGACTCGTTGTTTTCGCTCTCCTTGGAATTGTGGGAAAACTTCCACAGGCTATTGAACATTCTATTTGCTCGATTGGGGATGCAGTGAAAAATATTACCGGCAAACTCTCAAAGAACTGATATTATGCATCCCATTTTTTAAAAACCGCTGACTTCCTGCTTTTGCGGAAAGACGGCAAGGACAACTTTTAAATTGATAATTTTTGCACGCTTTGTATAATTAGGATAGTTATTTTGGGCGGGAGGTCTTGCATGAATATCCGATATACGGTAATTTTCGAGCCGGAAGATGAAGGAGGTTTTCACGTCTACTGCCCCGCTCTTCCCGGCTGCCACTCGTACGGAGATACCAGGGAAGAGGCGCTGAAAAATATCCGGGAGGCTATCGAGGCTTACCTGGGAAGCCTCAAGAAGGACGGCCTGCCGTTCCCCGAAGATTCAGCCGAAAAGGTGGAAGTGGCGGCATGACGCGCCTGCCTCGTGTTACGAGCAGAGAGTTAATCGGCGTCTTGATTAAAAAGGGGTTTTCAAAACATCACCAAGTCGGCAGTCATGCCGCCTACCGAAGCGAGGACGGCAAGAAGCGTGTCATAGTAGCAATTCATCCCGGCCAAATCATCCCGCCAAAGACCTTAAAAGCCATTTTGAAAGATGCCGGCATGACAATTGAAGAATTTGACGCCATTGTTTAAAGAGTAAAGTCCTTGGATTCCCGCTGGAGCCTGCCCTGAGCGAAGCCGAATGGGCGGGAATGACGGGCTTTAAGGAAATGGAAATCGAGGAAACTTTGATGGATAAGAATACTCGCGGCAAGCTCTGGTTCGTGGGCGGGGGGCCGGGAGACCCGGCTCTGATGACGCTTCGGGGGATGGAGATTTTAAAATCCGCGTCCCTCGTGTTCGCGCCCGGACACTATAAAGATTCATATGCAGAAGAGCTAAAGGGGAAGACGTTCCACGACCCGTTCGATTTTCACTACAAAGACCTGGTAGGAAAAATCGACGCCGCGCTGGCGGATGGCCGAGCCGTCGTGTTCCTCGTGCCGGGGGATCTGGCGATATTCTCGCCCGTGCAGTCCATAATCTCGCGTTACCCGGACGCAGAGGTAATCCCCGGAGTGAGCGCGCTTAACGCGGCATCGGCGGCTCTCAAGAGAACCTTCGACCTGCCCGGCATCTCGCACTCCACCATCGCCACGTCGCCCAAGACGATAAACAACAGCCCGGACACAATCGGCGAACTAAGCCGCCACCAGGCGACGCTCGTGCTCTTTATGAACAACAAGACGCCCGACGCGCTGGCCGCCGAGCTGTCCGAGGGTTATCCGCCGGACACGCCGGTGGCGATTGTCTCAAGAATATCCCTGCCGGGTCAGGGAATCGTAAACACCACCGCCGGCACTCTGTCAAAGGACGTTGACCCGGAGTGGTTCGCGGACGAGGACGCGTTCAAGATTATCGTCGTGGGAAAGGCGCTGACCGCCTCGGAAGATCCGTCCTGGTGGGACAGGCGCAAGGACATGCGGGATGCGCGGCTGAAAAAGAATGCCAAGGAATAATAAAATCGAGCGCGCGTATTATGCGTCGTCCGTCGCCGGGATAAACCGCGCAGGAAAGACCTGCCGTCCCGACCATCTCCCTCCCCGTATATATTTCGGCGCGGAATTCTGCCAGTGGAGGCTGCCTTCGCCAAAGGCGCTCGCGCGTGCGCTTTTCGCAGCCCGGAAAATCGGCTCCCCGTTTACGCTTCTGACGCCCTGGGTAACGGATGCGGGGATAGAGAGGCTCAAGAAACTTTTCTCCGTGCTGAGGGACGAGGCTCCGGAATCCGAGGTCGTAATAAACGACCTTGGCGCTCTCGTTCTGCTGAACGACGAGTTCCCGGAACTCACGCCCGTGCTGGGGCGGGTGTTAATCCGGCAGAGGCGCTGCCCGCGCGTGCCCGGAATAATAGACAAACTGCCGCCGGAAGGACGCGAGATTTACATGCGGACGGGCGCGGAAGACCCGGTCTCGGCGAGACTCCTGAGGCGTTACGGCGTGAAGCGCGTCGAGCTTGATTATCCGCTCCAGGGTCTTGATACAGACCTCGGCGCGGCAAAATTGAAGGCCTCTATTTATACGCCTTACGCCTTCGTTACGCTTACCCGCCACTGTCCGGCGTCGTTCGACGGCACGACATGGCAGGCATTCAACAAGACGGGCTGCAGGATAAAGGGCTGCGCCAAGAATATCCTTGAGCTAAGGAATCCCGCGCACGAGGCCGGTCGACCGGCCCCCGACACGCCGCTCCTGATGCGCGGGAACGCCCAGTTCGTTATGAACCCGGCCTTGCCCGCGTTGCTGCCGGACGGAATAGACCGCATAGTATACATGGAGGACGCGCCTTGAAGATACTCTCCCCAATCGACAAGGCGGATGAGGCGGCGCTCCTGACGGAAGCCGGCGCAGACGAGCTCTACGGAGGATACGTCTCCCGAAGGTGGGCAAAAAAATTCTCGCTCATGGGCTCGCCCAACCACAGGTATTTCCCGAACGCCCAGGTTGCAACTATCACGGAACTGAAAAAAATAATCCGGGGCGCGCATACGGGAGGCGCAAGGTTCTTTCTTGCGATGAACGCGCCGTATTATTCGCAGAACCAGTATACGCTCCTGCTTGAGGATGCCCAGGACGCCCTCTCCGCCGGCGCGGACGCGGTTATCGCGGCAGACCTGGGGCTTATCCTGAGACTCAAGGATAGGTTCCCGAAGCTTGAAGTTCACCTAAGCACGCTGAGCGCGGTATTCAACTCCATGACGCCCAGGTTCTTCAAAAAGCTCGGCGTATCCCGCTTCGTCCTTCCGCGCGAGCTTACGAGCCCTGAGAGCGCGGAGGTGATAAAAAATAATCCCGGCTGTTCCTTCGACGCCTTCATATTCATCGGCAAGTGCCCT
>JAJYGS010000171.1 GCA_021785055.1 Nitrospirota bacterium
GGTAGCATCGATGGTCGAAAAGGGGCAGGCGGAGGTCATGGGAGGCGGGTTCTACGAGCCGATACTCGCCCTGCTCCCGGACGAGGACAAGCTTGGCCAGATAAACAAGCTCTCCGATTTCGTCCTTGAGCATTTCGGGAAAAGGCCCAGGGGAATCTGGCTCGCCGAGAGGGTGTGGGAGCCGCACCTGCCCGCCGCGCTGCACGACGCGGGGATAGAATATGTCGTCGTGGACGACTTCCATTTCAAGATGTCGGGCCTTAGGGACTCCGAGCTTACCGGATATTTCATAACCGAGGAGCAGGGAAAGACGGTAAAGGTATTCCCCGGAAGCGAAAGGCTCCGGTATACGATTCCCTTCATGGAGCCGGAGGAGACGCTCCAATACTGGCGAGACCTGCCTGACGCAGGTATTAACACGCTGTCCGTCATGGCGGACGACGGGGAGAAATTCGGCGTCTGGCCGGGGACTCATAAGTGGGTCTACGAGGAAGGCTGGATGCGCAGGTTCATCAAGGCGCTTGAGGACAACTCCGGCTGGATAGAACCCTCGACCTTCAGCGAATATATCGATTCCGAAGGCCCGCGCGGCAGGGTATATCTGCCGACGTGCTCATACATGGAGATGGGGGAGTGGTCGCTCCCGGCGGCGACGACTGTCCAGTATCAGGATTTTGTGGACGAGCTCAAAAAAGAGCCCGGATACGACATAAAAAGGCTGTTCGTAAAGGGCGGCTTCTTCCGGAACTTCCTCTCGAAATATCCGGAGGCAAACGCCATGCACAAGCGGATGCTCCAGGTAAGCCGCAGGGTACATGCCGGTCGACCGGCTTCGGGGGCGGGCGCGGGCGGCGAAGCGTTGGACGACCTCTGGCGCGGCCAGTGCAACGACGCATACTGGCACGGCGTCTTCGGGGGCTTATACCTCCCGCACCTCCGTGACGCGGTATACCGGCACCTCATAAAGGCGGAAGTCGCCTCGGTCGGCGGACCGGCTTCGGACGGCAGGCTCTCCGTTGAGACCGCCGATTTCGACGGCGATTTATCCGACGAGGTGATGATAGCCAACAGAAATATTGCGCTGTTCATAGACCCCGGCGAGGGCGGCGCGATATACGAGCTGGACTACCGCCCCATAGCCATGAACATGATGAACACGCTCGCCAGGCGTCCGGAGGCGTACCACAGGAAACTCGCCCCGATGCAGGAAGCCGATGCAGGAGACGGAAGCCGGTCTGCCGGCTCGACCGGCGGCAGTGCGGCCACCATCCACGATAAGATGGGCGCAAAAGAGGAAGGTCTTTCTAAATATCTGCACTACGACTGGTACAGAAAGGCGTCGCTTATCGACCACTTCCTAGAAGGAGAGATGGACTTCGAGGCGTTCCGGAACGCATCGCACAGGGAGGCGGGCGGTTTTGTAAACGGGCCGTATTCGTCAAAGGTGAAGAAGTCCGCCGACAGGGTTTCCGTTACCCTCTCCCGCACGGGAGAGGTGCAGGGACAGCCGGTGTCCGTAAAAAAGACCGTAACCGTCCGGGCCGCCGGTAGACCGGCCTCAGGCAGACCGGCCTCGGAGGAGAGCGGGTTCGACGCCGGCTATGTCATAAGGAACGAGGGAAGCGAGGAGATAAACGCGGCGTTCGGCGTGGAGTTTAATTTCTCGCTCCTTGCCGGGAACTCGCCGGACAGGTATTTCGAGATTCCGGGGCACTCCCTTAAGGCCGATAACTTCGCAAGCGCGGGAGAGCTCAACAACGTGAAGGAAGTCCGGATGACGGACGAGTGGCTGAAGTATGCCATGACGCTTTCGTTTGGCGAGCAGGCGGCGCTCTGGCGATTCCCTGTCGAGACGGTATCGCAGTCCGAATCCGGGTACGAGCGGGTATTTCAATGCGAGAGCATCGTCCCGATATGGCGGCTGACTCTCCCGCCCGGCGCGGATGTGCAGCTTTCGATAAGGTTGAAATTGGAAAGAAGGTAGAGGGGCGTTTGTAGGGGCGCGATTTATCGCGTCCGCGGGTTTTGGGTAAGATTGCGTTCCTACGGTTTTATAGTCAGTTAAGACTAAGAGGGTTTTTATGAGAAAGTTTTTCGCTGTCCCGGCGGCGTTTGTAATTATCCCGGCGGTTTTCTCCATCCTGGCGCTTGGCGTTCCACGGGCGATGGCGGCGCCTGAAGTATTCACGTCCTCTACGACGGTGGATACCGTAGACAGTATGGCGGGCAGGGTTCTTCGGCATTTCCCGCGCGCGGAGGGCAAGGTAACCGCCGCGGACGAAAAGACCGTAACAGTGGACATAGGCGCGAAAGACGGCCTCGCGATGGGGATGGAGGTATACCTCTTCCGCCCCGGAAGGCCGATATTCCACCCCGTAACGAAGGCCGTACTCGGCTACCGGGAGCTCTCGCTTGGGAGCTTTATCGTGGACAAGCTCGGCGCCCATGAAGCCTCCGGCAGGATAAAGAAGCTCCTTGCCACGCGGATAATAGCGGGCGATACGGCAAGGCTCTCCACCAGAAAAACGAAGCTCCTCTTCGTCTCCGGGGGCGACCCAGGCAGGCTTGTGCAGGACAGGCTCCTGCATATCCTCCGAAGCTCCGGACGGTTCGACATGCTTGGTGTGAAGGAACTCCCGAAGCCCGCCGTGAAGGGTGATATTGCCGCCCTCGCAAAGGCAAGCGGCGCGGAAGATATTGTAACGCTTTCGACGTCGCCTACTAAAAGGCCCGACAGGACGAAGGTCGAAATAGCCCTTTACGCCCCGGACGGGACGCAGGCGGAAGACCTCTCCTCGCTCGTGGATTCGACGAGCAGCGTCTACAAGGCACAGGAGATGGACATCCCGCTCGTCATAGAAGAGCGGCGGGATTTCTTCCACATGGACGAACTGCCCTACAGGGCGAAACACATGGCCGCCGGGAATATAATGGGAGACGGCAAGACCGAGCTTGCAATATCCACCGGCGACCGGATAATCGTCTACAGGCTCGAAAAGGGCGTCCTGCACGAGCTATGGCGCGAGCCGGATGCGCACCGCGCCGCGCAGCTCGACGTCGAATGCGCGGACATCGACGGGGACGGGAAAGACGAGATATACGTGACGGCATACGGCCAGGGACGCGCGCAGTCGTATGTCATAAAATACGACGGGAAAGACTTCAGGAAGGTATACGGCCCCTCGCCCGTCCTCTTTCGCGTGCTCGACATGCCGGACGGGAAAAAGAAGCTCCTCACCACCAGCGTCGGCATGGACTCGCCCTACTCCGGGATTATCTATCAGTCCGTATGGAAGAGAGGCAGGCTCGTGAGGAAGGGCAGGTTCAAGCTGCCGTCGAGGATACAGGACCCGTACGGCTTTGCGATACTCGACGTGCCCGGAAAGAACAAGCAGGGCAAAAAGACCGCCGTCCCGCTTTACGTGTGGGTGAACGGCGACGACTACGTGGAGGTGCTCGACCAAAGCGGGAAGAAGCTCTGGGAGAGCGGCGAGCGCTACGGCGGGTACGACAATTTCTTTGAAGTAAAAAGGAAGGGCATGATGCTCGCGGGCGCTGACGACCGGGGGAAGGTCAAGGGCAGGGTCATCGTCCGCAAGGGGCCGGAAGGCGAAAAAGAGGTTATAATAACCAGGAACAACGCCGCGACGAACATCATCCGGCGCTGGCACGGCTACAGCGGCGCGGAGATATATTCCTTTGTCTGGGACGGCAGGGGCCTCCGGCAGAAATGGAGCGTAAAGAACATCGGGGGGTACTTAGCCGACATTTACGTCGGCGACGTGCTGAACGACGGCAGGGAAGATATTGCCATAATCACGGACCCGACCTTCGAGCTGGAGCACAAGTCTAAACTTAACCCGATGGGCGGGGTGTCGTCCATGACGAGCGGCCTTTCGAGCCGCGCGAAGTTCCTGTTGTATAAGGTTCCGCAGAGGTAGCCGGGCGGGCGGGGGCAGGCGCATGCGGGCCGATGAAACTATCCCGCGGTTTTCGATGCCGTTTAGAGGCAGGACTTGGAACATACGCTGACTCAGATAAAAGACTATGCGGATTTGACGGTCGCCGAGCTTGCGGCACTGGTTGACTCTCTGCGCCTGCCCAGGCACATGGCGATAATAATGGACGGGAACGGCAGATGGGCCGCAAGGCGCGGGCTTCCGAGGATTGCCGGACACAAGAAGGGCATGGAGGTCGTGCACGAGGTGGTTGAGACCTGCGCGAGGCTTGGCGTCCCGGCGCTCACGCTCTACGCCTTTTCGACGGAGAACTGGAAGAGGCCGCCGCTCGAGGTGTCCTTTCTGATGTCGCTCCTTACGCTCTACCTCCGGCAGGAGCTTTCGCTTATGAAGAGGGAGAACATCCGCTTCTCCACAATCGGGCGAGTGGAAGACCTCCCTGCTGAGGCGCGGGCCTGGATAGAAAAGGCAAAGACCGAGACCGCCGGGAATACCGGCATGGTGCTCGACTTGGCTCTCTCATACGGCGGGAGATGGGAGATAATCGAGGCGGCGAAGAAGATTGCGGCGGATATAAAATCCGGGAAGATGGAGCCGTCCGCCCTGGACGAGCGGACTTTCTCAGGGTATCTCGACACGAGGGGCATGCCTGAGCTCGATCTTGTCATAAGGACGTCCGGAGAGCGGAGGGTCTCTAACTTCCTGCTCTGGCAGATGGCGTACGCGGAGCTTTATTTCACGGAGGCGCTCTGGCCGGACTTCACGCAGAGAGACCTCCTGATTGCCATACTCGATTACCAGGGAAGACAGAGGCGTTTTGGGAAGACATCCGAGCAACTGGGGAGTTAAATGGGCTACAAAAGGGTTCTGACGGCAGTTTTCGCGATACCGCTGCTCTTCCTCGTCGTGCAGTACGCGGGGCCGCTGGCGTTCTTTTTCCTGACTCTCTCCGGCGTCATGGTCGGCCTCTACGAGTTCTACAGGATGTTCAAGAACAGCGGCTACAGGCCGCAGACGTTCGTTGGGATGTTCGTCGGAGCGCTGGTAATCGGCGGGTTTTACGTAGGGGCGGAGATACCGGACTGGCCGTACGCGACGGTATTCTCCCCGGACGTCATGGTCGCTTTCGCGTTCGTCGTCGCGCTTCTCTTCAGGCTCTTTTCCCGCAAGGACATAAACGGCGCGCTGGTGGACGTCGCCATTACGTTTACCGGCGTGGTCTACGTCGCATGGCTCTCGGCATATGCAATCCTGCTTCGCGCCTGGAAGACGCCCGACGTGGACGGGCGCGAGCTCGTCTTCTTCCTCTTCGCCGTCACGTGGGCGACGGACACGGGGGCATACTACATCGGCAGCCGCTTCGGCAGGAAAAAACTTTATCAGAAGATAAGCCCGAAGAAGTCCTGGGAGGGCGCCGTCGGCGGCCTCCTGGCGGGCGTGGGCATGTCGCTCGTCTGCCGGGTGTGGTTCTACCGCGCGCTTCCCCTGCACGACGCCATAGGGCTTGGGATAGTCCTTGGGATTGTCGGGCAGGTGGGGGACCTTGCCGAGTCCATGATAAAAAGGAGCGCAAGGACGAAGGACTCCGGCGGCATATTCCCCGGGCACGGCGGCTTCCTCGACAGGGTGGACAGCATGCTCTTGAACGCCCCGGCGCTTTACTACTACACCCTGGTCGAACTCTCCGCAAAGGCCATATCGCTGAAATGAAAAATCTATCCATACTCGGCTGCACAGGCTCAATAGGCGTAAACACACTCGACGTGGCGCGCCGGTTCCCGGAGAGGTTTCGCGTCATGGCGCTTTCCTGCGGCGCGAACGTAAGCCTCGTGGAGGCCCAGGCGCGGGAGTTCTCTCCTGAGATTGTCGCGGTGCGGGACAGGAAGGCCGCCGTCATGCTTAAAAAACGCCTGGGCGGAGGCGTCCGCGTGCTGCACGGCGTCGAGGGGCTTGTGGAGGCGGCCTCGCTCGACGGCGTTGACATGGTAGTTTCGAGCATCGTCGGCGCGGCGGGCCTTGTTCCCACGATGGCCGCGATAGAGTCCGGCAAGGACATCGCCCTTGCAAACAAGGAAACGCTCGTCTGCGCCGGTTCGTTGGTTATGGATGCGGTAAAGCGCAACGGCGTAAAACTCCTGCCCGTGGACAGTGAGCATTCCGCCATATTCCAGTCCATGAAGGGCCACAGGAAAACAGACCTCGCGCGCCTGACGCTTACGGCTTCCGGCGGGCCTTTCAGGGAATACCCTGCGGAGAGGCTCAAGGGAGTGAAGCCCGAGGACGCCCTGAAGCACCCGAACTGGGAGATGGGTAAAAAAATAACCATAGACTCCGCGACCCTTATGAACAAGGGCCTTGAGGTCATCGAGGCCAGGTGGCTCTTCGACGTCGGGCCTGAGAGGATATCCGTGCTCGTCCATCCCCAGAGCATCATACACTCCATGGCCGAGTTCATAGACGGCTCCGTAATCGCCCAGCTCGGCGTCCCGGACATGCGCGGGCCTATATCTTACGCGCTCGGCTATCCCGGAAGGCTGAAGAAGAACATACCCGGCCTCGACCTCTCCAAGATCGGGCGCCTTACGTTTACGGAGCCGGACGCGGAGAAATTCCCGTGCCTCTCCCACGCGTTCGACGCCCTCGATGCGGGCGGGACGATGACGGCGGTATTGAACGCCGCGAATGAAGTCGCCGTGCAGGCATTCCTCGACGAAAAAATCGGCTTCATGGACATCCCGGCGCTCATAAGGAAGGTCATGGACGGACACAAGCCCTGGGAGCCTTCGTCCGTGGAAGAGGTGCTCTCGGCGGACAAGTGGGCGAGGGGCGCGGCGATAAAGCTGGCGAAGGGATGAGGAGGCAACTTGCATAACACGCTTCTTGAGGCCGCAGCAGGCATATTCCCCGTGGCGTTCGGTTTTCTTGCCGCGGCGGTAGCCCTGGGTCTTCTGATATTCGTTCACGAAATGGGGCACTTCCTCGTGGCCAAGCTCTCCGGGGTCTCGGTGCAGAAGTTCTCCCTGGGTTTCGGAAAGAAGCTCGTCGGCTGGAAGATAGGCGAGACGGAATATGTGATATCCGCCTTGCCGCTCGGAGGATACGTCAAGATGCTGGGCGAGGACGAGGAGACGCAGGAGCTTTCTCCGGCGGAGAAAGAGCGCTCCTTCACGGAGCAGCCGCTCTGGAAACGCGCGGCCATAGTTTTTGCAGGCCCTTTCTTCAACATCCTCCTGGCGGTATTTCTCTGCTACATCCTGTTTCTTACCGGCTTCCCGACGGCAATTGCAAAGGTGGCGGATGTCGTAAAGGGCAGCCCTGCGCAGGCGGCGGGGTTTAAGGCCGGAGACGTCATAGAAAAGGTAAACGGCGAATATATGGACGTGTGGGAGGAGGTCTCGGAATACATAAAGGCCCA
>JAJYGS010000142.1 GCA_021785055.1 Nitrospirota bacterium
TGGCGTTTTCGCTCTCGCGGACACCGGTTATTTCATACGCCCTCCTGGTCGCCGTAGGCTGGGGCATGATAACCCAGTTCTCGACTGTGAACGCCGCAATCCAGAACGTCGTCCCGGACGAGCTCCGGGGCCGGGTGATGAGCCTTTACGTCCTGGTAATGCTTGGCTTCGTCCCGGTGGGCAACCTCATCATCGGCACGCTCGCGCACTACGTCGGCACCCCGCACGCCGTCGCCTCCGGGGCGATAGTCTGCATAGTGGCGTATGCCGCGCTCCTCGCCTTCGCCCGCAAGGAATTCCTGTCCTCATAGCAAGCGTTTTCCTTAATCACTTCTCCTAAAGTATTTTCTCAAGGCCTCTCAAAGACGCCTCTCCGCCACAGGCGTATCCTCCCGTAAACCAAAAACGGGAGGCGTGTATGAAAAACTGCGCGCAGTGCGGCGAGTTTGAGGAATGCATTGAAATCTGTTTATACGTAAAGAAGCTGATCCCGGCTGTGGAGGACGGGCGGAACTCGGAGAGAGAGGTATTGATGTCTCCGTCCGGCCTCGCTATAGCCGCCGATTTGTATTCCCTCTCGGACTGGAACGGGGAGCGGACGAGGACGTCGAGCCCGAAAGTCGACCTTGGGGCGCTCTCCGCCTCCGAAAGGCGGGCGCTTCTGCTCATCGCCGAGGGCATGTCCTATGCGGAGACGGGAAAGGCACTCGGCGTCTCGCGCTCAACCGTCCAGAGCTATGTGGCGCGGGCCAGGGCAAAGCTTGCCGTACAAAACCGGCATATAGTGCAGAGGCAGAAAACAGCCGAAACAGAACAAACAACAGGAGGCGCAAGGATGAGCACACGTGTCAGACATTCCGCCGGAAATGCGGGACGGAAAACCGCCGCGGAAAAGGCCGCTGGCGGCGTAAAAAAGACTAAAAAGGTTTCACCGCGCAAAGCCGCCGCTCCGAAAGTCAAGGCGAAAGGGCATGGACAGAATCCGGTCGAACCCGTCTTCGACAAGGGAAGCTACGACCCCGGCGTGATAAAGACAGGGACGGACATAAACAATGACGGAATTTAGCCGGCGGACAAAGGCGGAGCGCGTCTGCGGCAAGTGCGGCTCCGGGGTGCTGGTCAGAAGCTACGTCGCGGAAATATGCCCCATATGCGGGAAATATTTTTTCCCGGCATGCGCGGACGATACGGCGGCGAAGCCCGATGCGGCTTTGGCCGCATGGAAAGAGCACAGGCTCGGCCTGATGATGAAGAAGGGCGGCTGGCGCTGGATAGAGGTCTTGTCGCCGCCCGGATGGTTCACTGAAGAGGTCGCATAGGTATACCAATGACAAAACCGAAAAACGACAGCATGTTTGTAAACAACCGGCACCTGACGGGATTCAGGAAGTTCCAGAACGCGGCCATTAGCGCGCTGTCCCTGCTTTCGGAGGGTCTCAAGAAGAAGAAGTCCGACCATGCGCTGAAGGTCGCTGATATGAAATCGCTCGTCTCGACTTACAAGGAAGCGGTCATGGGAGAACGGAGCGTCCTCGGCCTCACCGGAGAGCCGCAGGGAGAGTGGCCCGAAGAGGTCGTAGTCCGATGGGAAGACCCGGACGGAGAGCCCGGCGAGACCGGTCAGCCTGAAGACGGTATGCCGGCGCCGGAGGCCGGGGATTGAGCTTCCGCAGGCTGGGCATAAAATACAGGATGCTCCCGGCCCAGGAAGCCTTCCACCGCTCGCGCTCGAAATACAAGGCATACGTGGGCGGGTACGGCTCCGGCAAGACATACGCCGGATGCCACGAGGCGATAAGGCTCTCGGTGATTAACCGTGGACTGCCCGGCATGGTCGTCGCTCCCACGTACGGCATGCTCGAAGACGCCACGCTGCCGGTCTTCCTGGAGATACTCGACAGGGCCGGCATCGCATACACGTGGCGCCGCTCAAGCGCAAACCTCCTGCTTCCATGGGGATCGAAGGTCATGTTCCGTTCGGCGGACTCTCCTGAGCGCCTAAAGGGGCCGAGCCTTGCCTGGGCCGGCATAGACGAGGGCGCGATGGTATCGCGCGCGGCGTGGGAGGTATTGATCTCACGCATCAGGCATCCGGAGGCCGGCAGGCTCCAGGCGTTCATCACCACGACGCCCGAAGGCTACAACTGGCTGTTCGAGGAGTTCGTGGAGAGGCGCAGGAAAAGATACCGCCTCATTACCGCGAGCACGAGAGAGAATATATATCTCCCGCCGGAATACGCGGAAGACCTCGTGGAGGCGTACGGGGCGAATCTCGCAAGACAGTACGTGTCGGGCGAGTTCGTAAATCCCGGCGCGGGCCGCGTGTACGACGCCTTCTCACGCGAGAGGCACGTCCGGGACGGCCTGGGATACGACCCGGCCTACCCGCTATCGATGGCGGTGGACTTTAACGTAGACCCGCTCCACGCCGCGCTGATACAGATCGCGGATGGAGAAGTGCGAATAGTGGATGAAATAGTCATCCGCTCCTCGAACACGTGGGAGCTCTGCGAGGCGGTACGGGGCCGGTACAGGAACGTCCCGATAACGGCATATCCTGACCCGACCGGGCGCGCGAGGAAGACCGCCGGGACGCCGGAAGCGCCGTCGGACTTCGCGGTGCTCTCGCTTAACGGTTTTACGGTGCGGGCGAGGAGTTCTTCTCCGCCGGTGCGGGACAGGGTAAACGCCGTAAACAGGATACTGGCCGGAGACGGCGGGGGCCGAGGCCGGTCTACCGGCTCAACTGGCGGCGGGCCGGCGCGCCTGGTAATCTCATCCGTGTGCCGCGAGAGCATACGCTCGTTCGAGCGCACCTGCTGGAAGGACGGCTTATCCGTAATAGACAAATCGCATGGCGACGAGCACATGACCGACGCCGTCGGATATTTCATAGAATACGAATTTCCCGTGCGCGCGCCGCAGAGGGTGGAATACGAAGGATTTTTAAGACGCGCGGTGAGACGGTGTTTTTAAAAAAAGGAGGTCTATTGTTTTGGAGCCTTCAGAGAAGCTTTCATTTACGTTGGAAAAAGGTCTTGATTTGTCCGGCAACGACGCGCCGGAAGAAGTGCAGCTCCTGCCGACGGGCGAGGTAAGCCCTAAGGGGAAGATGCAGTTCCTGGTGGACGAGGAGGGTATGCAGTCGATGCTCGCCGCATTCAGGAAATCCGGCACCGACCTTGTAATCGACTACGAGCACCAGAGCCTGTCAGGTTCTGAAGCCCCTGCCGCAGGGTGGATAAAGGATCTGCTGGACAAGGGCGCGGAGGGGTTGTGGGCGAAGGTGCAGTGGACGGACCGCGCGAAGGAATATCTCAGGAAGCGGGAATACCGCTACATCTCGCCGGTAGTGCTCGTCCGCAAGAAAGACGGGCGCGCCGTGGAGCTGCTTGGCGCGGCTCTCACGAACCTGCCCGCCATCGACGGCATGGCCCCGGTCGTAAATTCCATGCAGAAGGATTACAGGAACCTGTACATGGAGGTGTTGAAGTTCCTGGAACTCCCGGAGGACGCGGAGGCGGAGGCCGTAAGACAGAAGGCCGAGGCTCTTGCCAGACCCTCCGGTTTCGTGCCGGAGGCGGAGCATATGGCGCTCAAGGAGACGCTCAAAAAATACGAGACGGAGGAGCTTGTAAGGCAGGCGCTCTCAAAAGGGCGAATAACCCCGGCGCTTCTTCCCTGGGCGCGTTCGTATGCGTTCTTGGACCCGGAAGGGTTCCAGGAGTTCTGCGGGAAGGCCGCTCCGGGCGCGCCGCTTGAGAGCAAGCTCCCGGCGGATGAGCGCCCTGTGCCGTTGCAGGCCAGGATCAACGGCCTGCTTGGGCTGGACGACAAAACCTTCTTCCGATACGCGAACTCAAATTAAATGAACAAAAAAGAATACACAAAAGAAATCGCCGCGCCGACGCTTCGGGACAGGTGGTCGGACTATCCGTCTTCCGGCCTCACTCCCAAAAGGCTTTCCCGGATACTGCGGGAGGCCGACGCAGGCTACATACATTTGCAGGCGGAGCTTTTCTCCGAGATGGAGGAGAAGGACGCGCACCTTTATTCCTGCCTCCAGACGCGGAAGCTATCCGTATCGGGATGTCCCTGGGAGATAGTCCCCGCAGGCGCGGCGGGCCCTGCCGAGAGCGATGCGGCTTCGTTTGCGGCAGAGTGCATTTCCGGCATGGACAATTTCGACGAGTCGCTCACCGACCTCATGGACGCAGTTGGAAAGGGATTCTCCATATCGGAGATAATCTGGGAACTCGACCATGAACGGCTTGTCCCTCGGCGACTGAAGAAGAGGCCGCAGAAGCGGTTCACTTTCCTCGCAGACGACGGCATCCCGACCGAACGTCCGCGCCTTATAACGGACGGCGAGCCGGTATACGGCATCGCGCTTCCGGCGGCGAAGTTCGTGGTGCACGTATATCGCGCCGGAGCGGATTACCCTGAGCGGGGAGGTCTTCTAAGGACGCTTTCCTGGATTTACCTTTTCAAGAACTACGCGATTAAGGACTGGGTCTCGTTCTGCGAGGTCTTCGGGATGCCGCTTCGGCTGGGCGTATACTCGCCGTCGGCGTCAAAAGACGATAAAGACGCGCTCCTTGAAGCCGTGACGAGCCTGGGTTCTGACGCCGCCGGGATTATATCCGAGAGCACCAGAATACAGTTTATCGAATCCGCGAAGCGCGGCGACGGCGGGCCGTACAAGGACCTTGTGGACACGATGAACAAGGAAATATCCAAGGCCGTCCTGGGCCAGACCCTGACGACGGAGGCGGGCCACAGCGGAAGCCTTGCCGCCGGACTTGTCCACGACGGCGTGCGAAAGGACATAGTCCGCGCGGATGCCCGCTCGCTTGCGAGAACCATAAACCGCGATTTATTGCGCCCGATGACGGCGCTGAACTTCGGCCCGGACGTAAAGCCGCCGGAGTTCAGATTCACAACCAACTGAGGAGGTTTCGATGTCTGCACTGACAAAGGACAGGGACACGGTAAGGAAGGAAGGGGTGTATGCATCTTACCCCGTGGAAGGCGGGGCGATAATTTACGCAGGCAGCATGGTCTGCATAGGCGTGGACGGTTACGCCGTCCCGGCTTCTGACGCGGCGGGACTCAAGTTCATGGGCATCGCCCGCCAGCACGTAGACAACTCCGTTGGAGCGAGCGGGGCTGTGCAGGTGGAGGTATGGAGGCGCGGCTGCTTCAATCTCGCCGCATCAGGCATAGCGCTTTCCAACGCGGGCGACCCGGTTTACGCGCTTGACAACCAGACGGTCGGCCTCACCGCCGCGTCCACCAATCACGTCGCCTGCGGGAAGGTTTCGGAATATGACACGGCGTCCACGGTGTATGTGGACATCAGCAGGATATAAGGAGGGAAGATGATAATCAACCAGGCAAATCTATCGGCGCTTTACACGGGTTTTTCTGCGATTTTCAAAGACGTATTCGACAACGCGAACGTGCTGTACCGGCGCGTCGCGACGGAGGTACCTTCCACTTCCCGCCAGGAACAGTATAACTGGCTTGGCCGCGTGCCCCGTATGCGCGAATGGCTCGGAGAACGCATAATTCAGAACCTCTCAGCCTATTCGTACACCATAAAAAATCTCGACTGGGAAGCCACGGTCGCCATAGACAGAAACGACGTAGAGGACGACGCCGTCGGCATATATACGCCGATGGTCAAGGCGCTTGCGGACGCCGCCGCAACGCATCCCGACGAACTGGTTTTCAATCTCATGACCGGCGGATTTCTCAATCCCTGTTACGACGGCATGTCGTTCTTCAATGCCGCGCATCCGACCGGAGCATTAATCCAGTCCAACAAGGGCACCGCGGTGCTTGCACCAACCAGCTATGCCGCGGCCCGCGCGCAAATGATGTCGCTTACGGACGAGCACGGAAAGCCGCTTAACGTGGTTCCAGATCTCCTTGTAGTTCCGCCGCAGCTTGAGAGCGCCGCGCTTGGGATAGTCCATGCCGACGTCTACGAGGACGGCACCTCGAACGTCTTCAGGGATTCCGCTGACCTGGTCGTCGCGCCGTATCTCTCCGGCAGCCCGACGGCATGGTATCTGCTGGACACGAAGAAGGCCGTGAAACCTTTCATCTTCCAGAGGAGGAAACCGCCCGTTTTAGTCTCCAAGGACACGCCGGATGACGAGGGGGCGTTCATGAAAAGGGAATACGTCTTCGGCGTGGATTCGCGGGACAACGCCGGCTACGGCCTCTGGCAGCTCGCGTACGCATCTGACGGGACGACACCCAATTAGTCATGTATATATCAATATCTGATTTATATGTCCCGGAAGACGTATTGATACGCCTTACGGACGACGAGTCGAGCGGCTCCATAAACACTGCGCGAGCTGACGACGCGATCGCTTCCGCGCAGGCGGTGGTGGACGCATCATTATCGATGCAGTACGTCGTGCCGCTTGAAAGCCCGCCGCAGCTTGTAATAAAGCTGACGGCTGACATAGCGGTGTATAACCTTTACCTCCGTCAGGCAATTGTCCCGGCGGAGGTAAAGGACTCCTATGTCAGGGCGCTTGAGACTTTGCAGAATATCGCGAACGGCGCCCTTTTACTGCCATCGGCCATTCCCGGAACGTCGGTTTCAGGCAGCCGGAGAGAATTCAGCCGGGAAACAATGGAAGATTTCTGACGGAGGCGGAAGAATATAAATGGCGGTTTATACGCGAAAAGACCTGCTGGACGCGGTCGTCTCTGCCCTGTCACCCATGCTCGTATCCGGCGGAGGATCTGCGCGGTCTGTCTATGTAAGCGATTTTATAAAGCCGGAGGATATTCTGGCGAAATCGCCCGCATTGCCTGCCGTCGCGGTAGCTTTCCTGTCATCGTTATGCAGGCCGGGGCCGTACCAGGCTTACGCGGAACGGATCAATTTCAGTATCGTCGCAATTGCGCGGCGTGATATTTCACCCGCGCCGCTCGATTTGCTGGAGGACGTGCGGCCTCTGCTGATTGGAAAGGGCCTGGGCGTCGGGACTTATCCTCCGAGGCTTGAGAGCGAGTCGCCTGCGATGGTGCGAGACGATTTCGCATACGCCTCCGCGAATTATTACCTGGTAAGATACGTAAGTTTGGAAAGCTGAATCGGGAGGTTTTAATGCCAGGCGCTTCTTTTACTGCGGTTGGTCTTACCCCGCTTAATTTCTCCGTGAACCCGTGTTATCCGGGCAAGGTCACGCTGGATGCCGGTTTCATAAATTTAAAGAGCGAGGGGGGCGAGGATATT
>JAJYGS010000096.1 GCA_021785055.1 Nitrospirota bacterium
GACATCGACGCCGAAAGGAACATCACCCCGCCGCAGTATTTCAAGTCTATCACTATGCACATGCACATGAGCGGAAGCGGCATCACCGAGCGGCGCATCGAGCGCGCCGTCGCGCTCTCGCAGGAAAAATACTGCTCCGTGTATCACTCCCTCAGGAAAGACCTCAAGATCAAAGTCGGCTGGACGATTACGGACGTGGAGCCTCCGCGCGACGTCAGAAAATAATCCCCGCGTAGCCTGCGGCGGCATGACCCACCGCAGCCGTATCTCAAAAAACAATCCCCGCGTAACCAACCGCCATACGGAACTCGCCCTCGGGATGCACGTCGAAACTCGTGGTATGTTCCAGCAGAATCCCTCTCGCGGCGCCGAGGGATTTCGCGGCCATCGCGCCCGCTCCGCATGCGTTCCAGTCCGCCTCGGCCTCCGGGATTATCCTCTCTTCGTGCATGTCGAGCGCGTCACGGATAATCTTCATGTCGTTTGACCGCATCCACGCCCTCGCGCCTTCGCCGTACCCGGCTGGGGCAAAACCGTAATCGTCTCCGTAATGCGTGAGGTCGGACGAGCCTACGACTACGGCGTCCATCCCGGCAATCAGCCTTCCTATCCTGCCGCCGATCTTCACGGCTCCTTCGACCGGCGGCGCCGCGACGGGCACTATCATGGCGTCCGGGAAGAGGTATTTTATCATCGGGAGCTGGACTTCTATCGAGTGTTCCCAGGTATGGGCGCGCGTGTCCGGGACGAGCAGATCCGGTATCTCCTCAAGGAACATTTCGGCAAGCGCGCGGTCTACCTTCGCCTCGCCGAGCGGCGTCTGCCACGAGCCGTCGGGGTATACTGCGAAAGAACTGACGCCGGGACCGTGCACGGCCCCGAAGATGACGAATGTCCTGGGAGAGCGCCTGAGCTTTATTGAAAGATAAACCCTGGACGCCGTCCCGCCGGAATAATACCATCCGGCATGAGGGACAATCCCGCCGGAAATTATCTCCGGCAGGCCGGGAGGAGGCGTGAACCCGCGCTCGTACCTGTCCATCTGCGCGCGGATGTCTCCTGAATAAAACGGCGCGGCTACAGGAACCCTCGCAGGCATAAATTACCTCCCGGATTACTGCGCATTATACCATAACGCCGCAGCACGGGGAAATGTCATTTTGAGCAACGCGAAGAATCCGCCTTGCGAGGGCGCAATTTACTTGTGTGAGGATTGTCGGTTTGCAGGAGGATGAGCAATCTCAGCACGGCGACTGCGAGGGCGCAATTTACTTGTGTGAGGATTGTCGGTTTGCAGGAGGATGAGCAATCTCAGCACGGCGACTGCGAGGGCGCAATTTACTTGTGTGAGGATTGTCGGTTTGCAGGGGCGCAATTTATTGCGCCCGTCGCCCTTGCTTCTCAGCGCCTGTCATTCCGAGCGCAGTCGAGGAATCCAAAGTTGAGTATAAAGGTTGGGTATTGGGACGACGGGCAAAATTCACCCGAATTGTTCCATTCTTTGGTGTCCGATTGGTAAAGTTCGCTTTCGGTAACTTCTACTGATATACGCGATAACTCCTTGTGTATCCAAGATTATTTTATAAAAATCGGGAAATTATCGTCGGTATGGAATTTGCGGCGGAAACAGCCTACAGGGTCAGGTTTCTTGGCGGAAAACCGGTGCGGGGAAGGCGTCTTTCGAGGTTCCATTCAGGGCGCGAATACTTGTTTTCCAGCAGGTCATAAGCCAGCGCCTCCTCCTCAGGCGTCAGGGAACCGGGCGGAAAATCCGCTCCGAGCACATCGGAAAATCCCTTTATAATAGCAGACTTAAGCCTGGAAATATCGACCTCCGGCAGATGTTCCCTGAGGGCCGTCATCTTCCGGGAAAGCGTCTCCATCGCGGTTTTTCTGCCTGATTCGTCCTCGAACTTCAAAAGGGATAAAAGCGCATCGTAATCTTTATCGATAATTATGGAACCCTGCTGAATAAAAGAGTTTTTAAGCCTTCTCTGCGCGCTCCCGATAAGCTTTTTCCCGCCCGCCAGCACCTCGTGCCACGACGGCGACGAAAAGCATAACGGCCCGCCTAATCTGTTGTTATTACTGTTTTTTTTCACCGGAACAAGCTCCGCGGGAAGCCCCATCAGGTTCAGTCCGCGAAGGAAACACGCACCGATTTTCTTATAGGAACCCATTAGGTCTGATGGGAAAAAATCGCTTGGAATACAACAGGTTATACTGTATGTAAGCTCCGAATCGTGCAGGACGGCGCGTCCGCCCGTGGGCCTTCTGACGAGGGGAATACCCCTGGCCGAAATACCGTCTATGTCGAGGGCAAAAACCTTTTGAAATGAACCAATTGAGAGCGACGGGGCCTCCCAGGAATAGAACCTCAGGACGGGTTCCGGGCCGCATAAAACGAGCAGCGCCTCGTCCACCGCCATGTTCCAAGCGGCGTCCCCCGCCCCCGAATCTATAAGCCTGAAGCGTCCCTGCATGTATCGGAAGATAGCATAAAAGCGCCGTTGACAAAAGGGATTTTTTATAATATGATTCCTAATTTTGAGGGACTGATACATGATAAGAAGCATGACCGGCTTCGGCAAGGGCGAGGGCGGCGGTTTTGTCGTCGAAATGCGCTCCGTGAATCACAAGTTCCTCGACATCGCGCCGAGGCTTCCGAAGGCCCTTTCCCCGCTCGAAGGGCGGCTTAAGAAGGCCATCGGAGAGCGTTTCTCGCGCGGCAGGATAGACGTCTTCGTCACCTCCGGCGGCTCCGAGGAAGGCCCCAGGGCGCTTAAGCTCGACGTCCCGGCGGCTAAGCAATATATCGAGCTTTTATCGGAGCTTAAGTCCCGCTTCGGTCTGCCCGGAGAGGTCGATTTGAACATGGTCGGCTCGCTGAAGGACATAATTATCGTCCAGGAAGAAACGAGCGACATGGAGGCGCTATGGGCGGCCCTGGAAGCGCCGCTTTCTGAAGCCATGAACGCGCTGGAGAGGATGCGCGAGGAAGAAGGCGCAAACCTCGATGCCGATGTCCGGAGCCGCTCGCGTAATATTTCACTTGGTCTGGACGATGTATCGAAGCGCTCTCCGGAGGTAGTGAAGGAATACCAGGCGAAGCTCAGGGATAGGGTAGAAAAGCTCTCCCAGGGAATGGAGCTCGACGGGGAAAGACTTGCGCAGGAAACGGCCCTGATGGCGGACAGGTGCGACATCACGGAGGAAATCGTCCGCGGCAAAAGCCACCTTGCCCAGCTGGACAAGATGCTGGGCGACGGCGGCCCCGTTGGCAGGAAGCTGGACTTCCTGATACAGGAAATAAACCGGGAACTGAACACCATCGGGAGCAAGGCGTCCGATTTCGAGATAGCGAAGCGCGTCATCGAGATGAAAGCCGAGATGGAGAAGATTCGGGAACAGGTGCAAAATATTGAGTAGGGGTCTCCTGTTTATCGTATCCGCGCCTTCCGGCGCCGGCAAGACCACTCTCTGCAAGGAGCTTTCGGGCTTCCTGCCGGATATATCTCACGCAATCTCTCATACCACGAGGGCGCCGCGCCCGACGGAAAAAGAGGGCGAGCATTATTATTTCGTCTCGGAAACGGAATTTAAAAAACTCGCAGAATGCGGCGGTTTCGTGGAATACGCCACCGTGCACGGCCACCTGTACGGGACGTCCAAAAAGGAACTTCAGCGCATATTCGGCCAGGGGAAGGACGTAATACTCGACATCGATACCCAGGGTGCGGCGCAGATAAGGCGCGCAGGCATGAGCGGCGTGTTTGTCTTTATACTGCCGCCGTCTATGGAAGAGCTTGAAAGGCGGCTTCGCGGCAGGGATTCGGACGACGAGGCCGAGATAGCGAGAAGACTCAAAAGGGCGCTTGAGGAGCTGGAAAGTTTTGAGCAGTATGATTACGTAATCATAAACGACAACCTCGGCAAGGCCCTTGACGCGCTGAAATCCGTGATAATCGCCGAGAGGTGCAGGCTTATCAACACGGACACCGCCGCAGTGCGGAAAAATTTCCGGCTTGCGTGAAAAATGTTCCATGTTTAAAAGCCTGTCATTCTGAGCGAAGCGAAGAATCCACAGTAGGTTGAATGTATACATAATGACAGCCTTTTATAAACAGAATGACATCTTGCGCTTACAGTATGTGCGCCTGTAATTTGCTTTTACCCCGCACAAAATGATAGAGAACCAAAAAATAGACGGAGGGACAGGACTTGGAAATTATTAAACTGCCGATAGAATACGGGAACGAGCTTTTCGACAGCCGGTTCAGGCTGGTGCTTGTAACCGCCCAGAGGGCAAGACAGCTATCCGAAGGCTCGCCGGTACTGGTGAAGAAGAGATACGTGAAAAACATAAGCCTCGCGCTGGACGAGGGCATCGAAGGTCATCTGAAATATCTTACCGGCGAAGACGCAAAACGCGCCAGGACTTATGAATACCGGATGCGGCGCGAGAGGATGGCCAGGGAGAGCATGGAAGAGGCCGCCGCGGTGTCGCTCGACAAGATGGAGGAGATAAAAGAAGCCTACAAGGCCGAGACGGCGGCGATGTCGGGGAAAGAGCCGGAAGAAGGTCTTGAGGAAGAAATAATCCCGGAGGACGAAGGGTCCCCGGAAGAGGATTTCGAGGAATAATTTTACATGGGCCTGCCGCTCGACGGTAAAGAGATTATCCTTGGGGTTACCGGCGGCATAGCCGCATACAAGTCCTGCGAGCTGGTAAGGGGCCTGCGCGAAAACGGCGCGAAGGTCAGCGTCGTTATGACGGAGGCCGCATGCAGGTTCGTCTCGCCGCTTACGTTCGCCGCGCTCTCCGGCAGGGACGTGGAGACCGACCTCTTCGCCTCGCGCGGCCCGATGCCGCATATCGATATGACCGCCAGGGCGGATGCGTTCGTCGTCGCCCCGGCCACGGCCAATATCATCGGCAAGGCCGCAAACGGCATCGCGGACGATTTGCTCTCCACCATGCTCATGGCCGCGAAGTGTCCGATCCTCTTCGCCCCGGCGATGAACTGCCGGATGTTCGAGAGTCCGGCGCTGCAAGACAACTTAAAAATATTAAGAGACCGGGGCGTTATTTTTGTCGGGCCGGAGGAAGGCCCGATGGCCTGCAACGAATTCGGCCTGGGGAGAATGAGCGAGCCTGCGGATATTCTGCGGGCGGCCATTTCGCTGTTTCGGGAGAAGACGCTTTCTGGCGTCAGGGTGCTGGTGAGCGCCGGGCCGACATTTGAGGACCTCGATCCGGTGCGGTTCGTCGGGAACCGCTCCACGGGCAGGATGGGCTTCGCCGTGGCAAAAGAGGCGCTTTCCCGCGGCGCCCAGGTTACGCTGATATACGGGCCTACCGCCCTTGTCCCGCCTTCGGGCGTAAAGGCAATAGCCGTCCGTTCTACCAGGGAGATGGCGAAGGCGGCGCTTGAAGCTTTCGGGGACGCGGATATGGCTATTATGGCCGCCGCCGTTTCGGACTTCGCCCCTGCGGAATATTCCGCCTCCAAGATTAAAAAAGGCGGGCATGAAAATTATTCGTTGAAGCTGGTTAAAACTCCTGATATATTAAGTGCCTTTGGAAAAGAAAAGAAAAAGGGGCAGGTGGTTGTCGGTTTCGCCGCGGAGACGGACGACGCCGGGCCGAACGCTCTCAAGAAACTAAAAGAAAAGAACGCCGATATTATCGCGGCGAATATTATTGGAGAGAACACGGGTTTCGGCTGCCTGACAAACAGGCTTTACATATACGACAAAAAAGGGCTTGTAAGGGATACGGGGCTTGTATCGAAAGACGAGGCCGCGGGCCGGCTTCTGGACATGGCCGCCGGACTTTTGCAGTTGAAGGAAATCAAATCGAAAGGGAGAACAGCAAAATGAGCAGAGTAAACTACCTCTTCACCTCTGAGTCCGTAACCGAAGGGCATCCGGACAAGATAGCCGACCAGATATCCGACGCCATTCTCGATGCGATAATAAAGGACGACCCTGACGCGAGAGTGGCGTGCGAGACGCTTGTCACCACCGGCATGGCCGTCGTCGCCGGCGAGATAACCACCAGCACCTACGCCCACATCCCGGACATCGTCCGGGGCACGATAAAGGACATCGGCTACACACGCGCCAAGTACGGCTTCGACTACGAAACCTGCGCCGTCCTTACGGCCATCGACAGGCAGTCCCCGGACATCGCGATGGGCGTTGACGTGGGCGGCGCGGGCGACCAGGGGCTGATGTTCGGCTTCGCCTGCAACGAGACGCCGGAGCTTATGCCGCTCCCGATAATGCTCGCCCACAAGCTCACGAGGAAGCTCGCCGAGGTCCGCAAGAACGACATCCTTCCATACTTAAGGCCCGACGGCAAATCCCAGGTCACGGTGGAATACAGGGACAGCAAGCCGTACAAAGTGGGCACGGTAGTAATATCCACCCAGCACAGCCCGGATATAACCCTGAAAGAGCTGCGCGAGGACATTGTCGAGAAGGTCATAAAGCCGGTCATCCCGAAGGAGCTTTTAGACCAGGAAGACATCGTATACCATATAAACCCGACGGGCAGGTTCGTCATAGGCGGGCCGCAGGGCGACACGGGCCTTACCGGCAGGAAGATAATCGTGGACAGCTACGGCGGGGTAGGGAGCCACGGCGGCGGCGCGTTCTCCGGCAAGGACCCGTCGAAGGTAGACCGCTCCGCGTCGTACATGGCGCGCTATATCGCCAAGAACCTTGTCGCCGCCGGGATATGCGATCGCTGTGAAGTTCAGCTCGCATATGCCATCGGCGTTGCGGAGCCGGTGTCGATACTTGTTGACACGTACAAGACCGGGAAGATACCGCAGGAGCAGATTGTCAAGCTCGTAAGAGACCATTTCGACATGACGCCTGCGGGTATAATAAAATCTCTCGACCTCAGAAGGCCCATATTCAAGCAGACCGCGGCGTACGGGCACTTCGGCAGGACGGAGCCGAGCTTTACATGGGAGAGGACGGACGCGGCAAAGTCGCTTAAGAAGGAGGCCGGCATATAATGGAATTCGACGTCAAAGACCTGGGACTTGCGGACAAGGGAAAGCTCCGGATAGAATGGGCGAACCAGAACATGCC
>JAJYGS010000013.1 GCA_021785055.1 Nitrospirota bacterium
ATCCGAATCCCGGTTATTCTCTCCAGCGTCAGCACCTTCCTGCTGGAATGGGCGCCGAATACGCGCGGTATGTATATGGTATGGCTGTCCCGGAAGCTCTCCTCGAACTTGAGCGCGTTGTCCGCCTCCATGCCGAAGTCCATCTCGCGGCGCACGGTGCGGGCGAACTCCTCGACTATGGCGGCCGGGTTGTATACGCGCGCCTCCGGGATATGCTTTTCGAGGAGCGCCGCGACCGCCCTCAGAATCTGTATGTCCTGCTCGATATTTTCCTGGATATTTGGCCGCTGGACCTTTACGACGACTTCCGTGCCGTCCGGGAGGGTCGCATAGTGCACCTGCGCTATCGACGCGGCGGCGGCTGGGGCTTTATCGAAAGAGAGAAAAAGTTCTTCGAGAGGCGCGCCGAGCTCTGTCTCGATTATGGCCCTGGCCTCCTCGAACGGGAACGGGGGCACCTCGTCCTGGAGTTTTTTGAATTCGTTTGCGTATGCGGCGGTGATGAGGTCCGGACGGCCAGACAGGACCTGTCCGAGCTTTATGAAGGTGGGGCCAAGCTCCTCGAACGCCTCGCGGAGCCGCACGGGAATGGAGATTCTCTCCGGCTCCGGGAGCCTTGCAAACCTGCGGCGGAACGGAAGGGCGCGGGTAAGCCCTGCCTGGGCGATTACATGACCGAACCCTTTACCCAGGAATACCTGGGCGATGTGCCTGAGCCTGGTTATGTTTTTGTAGCGTCGTCCTAAGATAAATGATGTCAGGGGCATCTATTTATGCAACGTCTTCGTGACCCGCTTTTATCTCCGTCTCCAGTTTCTTTACGCGGACGGATAGCTGCTGGACTTTCTTGGACAGCGCGTTCATCTCGTCCCGGCTCGCCAGGTTCATCTTGTCGAACGCCGCGCCGAGGCCCTCGGAGGCCATCCTGCTCATGTCTTCCGTGGAACTCTTCGCCCGCTCCATCCACTCCTTCATGAGCTTGGCGCCTTCCCGCTCGTTGAGTTCGCCTTTTTTAACGAGGTCGTCTACAAGCTCCTTAACCTTCTCCTGCATGCCAAGCCCGGCGAGAAGCACCTTTTTTACCATATCATACATCATAGGCCACCTCCGGAATTATTTACCCGCAATCCTGCCTACAATCTCGTAAACCAGTTCCAGCGCCTCAGGGAGCTTTGCGGGGTCTTTCCCGCCTGCCTGGGCCATGTCGGGCCTGCCGCCTCCGCCCCCGCCGACAATCTTCGCCGTTTCCTTAATTATATCACCGGCCTTTATCCTGTCCAACAAATCTTTCGTAACCATGCATACAAGCGAGACTTTTCCGTCCTTGGCGGAGCCGAGGAGCAAAACGCCGGAGCCAATCCTGTCCCGGAGCATGTCACCCATAGCCCGGAGCTCCTCCATGTCCTTGTCGTCTTCCTGCCAGGAAAGGACGTTTATGCCGCCCATGACCCTCAGCCGGTCGGATTTCAGGGGGTCAGCTCCGACGGCCTTGCCCCTGGCCTCCCGGAGCTGTTTTTTCAGCTCGCGCGCCTCGTCGGAAAGCTTTTTAACCCTCTCCGCGACGGACTTCAAATCCGGGGACTTTACCGCCGAAGCCGTTTCAACAAGTTCTTTCTCACGCTCCCTCATGAGCTGATATGCACCCGCGCCCGTAACGGCCTCTATCCTGCGCACGCCCGCCGCCACGCCGGATTCGGACACCAGCTTGAAAAGCCCGACGTAAGCCGTGTTGCCGAGATGCGTCCCGCCGCAGAGTTCCTGCGAAAAATCTCCCACCCGCACTACGCGCACCCGGTCTCCGTATTTCTCGCCGAACAGGGCCATTGCGCCGGTCTTGAGCGCCTCGGACGTGTCCATCTCGGTTACGGTCATGGGAATCGCTTCGAGGATTTTCTCGTTCATAAGCTCCTCGACGCGCTCCTTTTCGTGCGCCGTCAGGGGGGCGAAGTGCGTGAAATCGAACCTCAGCCTGTCCGGAGCCACGAGCGAACCGGACTGCTTGACGTGGTCTCCCAGGAGGTATCTGAGCACGGCGTGGAGCAGATGCGTCGCGGTATGATTCCTCTCCGTCGCGCGCCTCAAGGAGCTATCAACCTTGCCGGAAATCCTGTCTCCGGCCTTCACCGTTCCCCGCATTACCTCCCCTTTGTGGACATGCAGCCTGGGCAGCGGCTTTATCGTGCCTTCGACCTCGAACCTCGCCCCGTCGCTGTATAGCGCGCCCCTGTCTCCGACCTGGCCGCCGGATTCGGCATAGAACGGCGTCCTGTCGAGGATGACTTCCGCCTCGTCGCCTTCCTGCGCGGATTCGGCAAGTTTTCCGCCCTTTATGACGGCCAGCACTTTGGCGTCCTCTTCCGTCTTCTCGTATCCCATGAAGACAGTCGGGCCGGCCTTCGCGAGCGCCGCCCGGTAAACCTCTTTAACGCGCTCCTCTCCGAATGCGGCCTGGGCGGCCTTCGCCTTTGCCTTCTGGGCCTCCATCGCCCGCTCGTAAGCCTCCATGTCGAGCCTAAGCCCCTGCTCGACAGCCGTGTCGTTTACAAGGTCCATCGGGAATCCATACGTATCGTAAAGTTTGAAAAGCTCGTCGCCGGGCAGGGTATCCGAGCCTTTCGCGCGCGCCGCTTTTATAATCTCGTCGAGCATCTTCGTGCCGTACTCCAGCGTCCCGATGAAGCGCTCCTCCTCCACGAGCACGAGCCTTGCTATATATTCGCGGGAATCCCGAAGCTCCGGGTATACCCCGCCCATCATGTCTACTACGTTTCCGGTCAGCCTGTAAAGAAACGGCTTGTCCAGGCCCAGGAGCTTCCCGTGGCGCATGGCCCTGCGCATCACGCGCCGGAGCACGTAGCCACGGCCTTCATTGGAGGGTATGACGCCCTCCGCAATCAGGAAGCTCATGGCCCTTAAGTGGTCCGCTATCACGCGCATCGAGACGTCCTTTTTCGGGTCGTCTCCGTAACTTATTCCAGCAGTATCTGCTACCGCATGGATTAACGGCATGAACAGGTCGGATTCATAATTGCTGCGTTTGCCCTGCACGACGGCAGTCAGCCTTTCCAGGCCCATGCCGGTGTCGATGCTCGGCTTCGGCAGCGGGTGCAGGTTCCCTTTTATGTCCCGGTCGAACTGCATGAAGACAAGGTTCCATATCTCAAGGTACCTGTCGCAGTCGCATTTTCCTATGCCGCACTCCGGGCCGCAGGAGAAGTCCTCTCCCTGGTCTATGAGTATCTCCGAGCACGGGCCGCACGGGCCGGTATCGGCCATCTGCCAGAAGTTGTCCTTCTCGCCGAGCCTAAGGATACGCCCTTCCGGGACGCCGATCATATCCTTCCAGAGGTTATAAGCCTCGTCGTCGTCCTTGTAGACCGTAACCCAGAGTTTCTCCTTGGGGAGCCTGTAGACCTCCGTGAGCAGTTCCCAGGCGAATTTTACGGCGTCTTTCTTGAAGTAGTCGCCGAAAGAGAAATTCCCCAGCATCTCGAAGAAGGTATGGTGCCTGGCCGTCCGTCCGACATTCTCAAGGTCGTTATGCTTTCCGCCCGCCCGGACGCATTTCTGCGCCGTAACGGCCCGGAAGTAGTCCCGCTTTTCCTCGCCAAGGAATACGCTCTTGAACTGCACCATGCCGGCGTTCGTGAAGATGAGCGTCGGGTCCTTCTCCGGCACCAGCGACGAGGACTTTACGTGCGCGTGGCCCTTCGATACGAAATAGTCTATGAATGCCTGACGTAGCTCGCTTGCGGTCAAGGTTTTTCTCTCCTTGCGATGAAATTTCGGCAAAAAGGGGCAAAACCCCTTAAGCATAGGGAAGATTATAGTTTTTTAATTTAAAAAAAGCAACGAGGGAATGAGGCGGCGGGCTGGTGTAAAGCTTTTACTCCCCCGCCAGATCCAGCCCGAGGAGCTTAATTCCAGCGGGGCCTCTGTATGCCGGGCGGGTGACCTTATCGGAGGAGAACCAGGCCCTGCGGAAGGCGTCCTGAATGACGCCGGAGACGCTCCCGCCCTTTATGGGTATGCGTTTCCCGCCTTCGATCCTGTAGCCCGTGCGTATCTCGCCGGAGAAGTTTCCGGTTACCGGATTCGGCTCGAACGTGGAGAAACGGAGCAATAAATAGGTTCCCTCAGCCAGCAATTCGTCCATCTTCTTCGCCCCAGCCTCCACCTCAACGTTTGCAAACGCGCCCGTCGCCTCGCCGCCGGTCGACCCGATGCGGCTGGAGCCGCCCTGGCCCAGGTAGTCGGAGTATCGCTTGTCCAGCGTGCGCCTTTTGAATATGTTTTCCCGGATAACCTCCACGCGCTTCCTGGCAAGACCGCTGTCGTCGAAGGCCCCGCTTTTCATCATTCCGGGCAGCTGGGGGTTGGAAAACATCGTCAAAAGCTCCCCCTCCGGCGCGTCGATTACGGGCCTGTCCTTCTCGAAGCGGCTCCAGCCCTGATATGCGGACGAGCCGCCCGCGTGGGCGATGAACGAATTGAAAAGCGTATCGAGGGCCTCCTCGGCGAATACGATGTCCGCCTTGCCGTTCTCAGGCAGTTTTGCCGTTAACGAATCCCGCGCATACTGCGCGTATTTCCGAAGCGTCTCCCCGATGCGCAGGTCTTTGTAGAACCGGCAGGTCTTGAACCCGGAGGATTCCACTTCTCCATGCCCTTCGCCTGTAAGAAGCACGAAATCGAAGAGCATATCCGTGTCCGCCGAAGAGACCTTCAGGCCGAGCGAATTCACAAGCTCGTATTCGGTATAGTCCGCGAAAAGCTCCGAGGACGAAAGTCTCACGTCCTGGAACTCGCCCACGGCGTGCAGTATCTCCTCTTTTACCTTCTCTATGACCTTGTCCGGGTTTGCGACAATCGAGTTGTCCTTTATCTCCGCGCCCATGTAACGCTGGTCCGGGCCGGGGAGAAGCCAGGGCTGGTTCGAGACGCGGGAGGCCATTAAAGCCGCGAGGTCGAGCTTCGGGGCAATGTCGTCCCCTTCGAGGTAGACAAAGCTCGATTCGCCTAATACCTGCTTCCCGGCCTCTTCCCGTTCTTGATGTACGGTAACGTAATATTTCACCGTGTCCACGCGCCGGACGGACTCGGTTTCCTCGCGGATGAGAAAGAGCTGGTGGCTTCTTTTGACCGCCTTCATCACCTGCCAGGCGGAGAAGTCGGTGCGGGCTTTAAGTGCGTCTGCAAGGTATTGGAGCATTATACCACGCCGCTCTCAAGAAACAGCGTCGCTGTCCCGGCGGCGCGGAAGGCCTTGATAAACGCAATCGCAGACTCATAGGCCGTCTGCTCGATTTTCTTTTTGTCCGCCTCCGGGATATTGTCGATTTCCTTGTAGAACTGCTTCGTGGCGAACTTTATGTCCTTGCCCTCTTTTTTAGCCCAGTCCCGCATCGCCTGCATGAGGTCTGCGGGCAGGCCCTGGTGGGCGATGTTCTGCCAGTTCGTGCCGACGTTGCCCTTCCTGATGCCGTAGTCCGCGAACTGGCCGACCAGTTCAAGCGGGGTGCCGGTGATGCCGTGCTGGGCAATGTTCACGCCCCATTTCTTTACGGCGTTATACACCTCTCCGGTGCGCTTCAGGTCTATATGCACTTCCTCGCCCGGCAGGTAATTGCCGTGTTTGGAGCCGTTGTTTATAGCAAGGAGATTCGGCCTTATGCCGTTTGCCTCCAGGCCGGATATAAAGTCCACTGCCTCCTCCACAGTCGTTATCTCGCCCTCGTAGCCGACGGACTTTATCTCGCCCACCTCGACCTCAAGCCCAGCGCCCGCAGCCATGACGTCGCGGCCCAGGTCCGTCGTAACGATGATGTTGTCCGGTATCTGGTTGAACGAGGCGTCGATGGCGACGGAGGTATATCCCGCATCGAGTTCCGCCTTTATGAG
This sequence comes from Nitrospirota bacterium, assembly GCA_021785055.1. Lineage (GTDB taxonomy): Bacteria > Nitrospirota > JACRHJ01 > JACRHJ01 > JACRHJ01 > JAKAHE01. The sequence goes on from JAJYGS010000013.1 coordinate 5,902, forward strand.
CGCCCTGGAGTCCGCGATTACATCCGGGTCCTTGGATTTCGTGGTGGTGTGATCGCCGTGTATGAAGAACGGTTTTGTGAACTTCGTCGTCTCCGCATATCCCATCAGGACATCGAAGAATATATACGGGTCCATCCCGGTATACCCGCCCTTCAAGTTCCCCTCGGACTTGGCCAGCTCGAAGGCGACGATGGCGTCCAGTTCCTCCGCCGCCCGCATGATTCCGGGGATTACGTGCTTTATGCGCGTATTGCAGGCCATGATTATGACCTTGTGCTCCCGAAGCGCGCGGAATACCGGGTCGGAGGAAACAAGGAGCGCCTTTGCTCCGCTCCCAAGCTTCTTCGTTACCTGCGGCGGCCTTTTCTCCATCAGCTTCTGTGCGTTCTGTGCAAGTCCCATAACCCCTCCTCTTTGGAATATGTAAATGTGTCAGAATATGGCGTAAAATCAATATTATAGCAGGCAGGGCCGGTTTTGCCAACCGGATGTTATAATATAATCATCATCGGGTGTAATTTCAAGCTTTTCCTTGCAGTATATTTTCAAGGCGCTTATAATTCGCTTTTGAGAGGTGCCTATGGAGAAGAAAGAGCGGTGGACGGACATCTACACCACCTATGACGAATCCGAGGCCGCGATTATCAGCGGCTTTCTGGAGAACGAAGGCATCTCCTGCCGCGTCGAGTCGTCCAAGGTCTCCCAGATACCGGTATCGGTAGGGAAGATCGGCGAGATAAGGATACTTGTGCACCCGGAGGATTTCGACAAGGCCGCAAAGATTATGGAGTCCGCGAGGGCACAGAGGCCCGACGAAGCCGGTCGAAAGGCGTCAGGCGGGGAATAACTCGATAATCAACTGTTCGGAGGCTGCTTGAGTATTACGCTTGGGAGTCGGCTTGAATTAACCGCAAAAAAATACCCTTCCCGGACGGCGCTTTCGTTTGAGGGCCGGAAAATCTCCTACCGCGAACTCGACGGCCTTACGGCGGCTTTTGCCGCCTCTCTTGCGTCCCTCGGCGTTAAAAGAGGCGGGGCCGTCGCAATCCTGCTCAATAACTCCCCGGAATTTGCCGTCGCATACTTCGGGATAGTCAAGGCCGGGGCCGCTGCGGTGCCCCTGAATACCTTCCTTGCCGCGCCGGAAATCGAATATATCCTGTCCGACTGCGGGGCAAAAGTGCTCGTAAC
>JAJYGS010000048.1 GCA_021785055.1 Nitrospirota bacterium
CGATCTTGAACAGGCGCTCGGAAATCTTATTGTTCATTATTCCCTTGTTCACGATTGTCCCGCGCTTCTTTGCGTTGAACGCAGTGGCGTCGTCCTTGAAATACTGGATATAAAGGCCCGCATCGGCTGTCTTGTAGATTTTCTTCGCCTTGCCCTCGTATATCATCCTGCCTTTTTTCGTCTGCATGGCTTTTCTCCCGGTTAAATTCATCCGCGTGTATTTCCGAAAACCCGCCTGAATATCCTGTCCACGTTTTTCGTATGGTATTCAAGCGAGAAGCACTCAAGCAACTCTTCCTTTGAGAGCGCTTTCATTACTTCTTTATCCTTCCGCAGGAGTGCCTTGAAATCCTTGCCCTTTTCCCATACCTGCATGGCGTTTCTCTGGACGACCCTGTATGCAATCTCCCGCGAGAGGCCTTTCTCCGTGAGAGCGAGCAACACGCGCTGTGAATTTACAAGTCCCTTCATTTTATTCAGATTCGCAAGCATGTTCTCAGGATAGACGAGCAGGTTCTTTATGACGCCGGTGAAACGTTTCAGCATGTAGTCCATTAGTATAGCGCTGTCCGGCAGTATAACGCGCTCCACCGAGGAATGACTGATGTCGCGCTCGTGCCAGAGGGCGATGTTCTCGAATGCGGCCAGCATGTTGCCCCGGATTACCCTTGCCAGGCCGGAGATGTTCTCGGAGGCTATGGGGTTCCGTTTGTGCGGCATCGCAGATGAGCCTTTCTGCCCCTTCGAGAAATACTCCTCCGCCTCGTAAACCTCCGTCCGCTGGAGATGCCGTATCTCAATCGAGAACTTGTCGAGCGAGGACGCTGTCATTGCAAGCGCGGATATGTATTGCGCATGACGGTCCCTCTGCACCACCTGTGTGGAAACCGGTGCAGGCTTAAGCCCGGCCTTCTTGCAGACGTATTCCTCGACGGCTGGGTCCACGTTCGCAAAAGTCCCCACCGCGCCGGAGATTTTCCCGCAGGCGGCGACTTCCCTCGCCTCTTCCATCCGGCGCAGATTGCGCTTCATCTCGTCGTGCCAGAGCGCCATCTTGAGGCCGAAAGTAACCGGCTCGGCATGGATTCCGTGCGAGCGGCCTATCATCACCGTGTCCTTATGCTCGTACGCCCGCTTCTTAAGGACGGCCATTAATTCCTTTATGTCGTTTATTATTATATCCGCCGCCTCTTTCATCTGTATCGCAAGGGCGGTGTCGAGAACGTCCGAGGAGGTGAGGCCCATGTGTATGAAACGCGAGTCATCTCCGACATATTCCGCGACGTTCGTCAGGAAGGCTATGACGTCGTGTTTTACCTCGCGCTCTATCTCGTCCACGCGCGCAGGGTCGAAGTTTGCTTTCTTCTTTATATTGGAAAGCGCGGTTTTCGGCACCTTGCCTAGCCTCGCCCAGGCCTCGCATGCAAGCGTCTCGACAAGGAGCCACTTCCTGTATTTGTTTTCCTGAGACCAGACCGCGGCCATCTCCGGGCGCGTGTATCTCTCTATCATCAGTTCCCTTTTCTGACGCTTTTCGCGATCTTGTCCAATACGCCGTTAATGAACGTAGCGGATTCCTCCAGGCTGTATTTTTTGGCTATCTCTATCGCCTCGTTTATCGTAACGTTCACGGGGATGTCAAGGAAATACAGGAGTTCACAGGCGGCGAATCTCAGGATGTTCCTGTCTATTGCGGAAAGCCTGTCCAGCGTCCAGTTCTCGAGATGTCCCGTTATGAGGCCGTTGATTTCTTTTGCGTGTTTTTCGGTATTCTGTACCAGCAATAGCGCATAATCGGCGTCTTCGTCCTTGCCGCCGAAAGCCTCAAAGAATTCCGACATTGCCTCACGGGTGCACTGCTCGCCTGAGACGTCAAGTTTGTACAGGAATTGCAGCGCCAGTTCCCTTGCCTTTCGGCGGCTTCCCATAAGACTCGCTATTTCTTTAACGCCTTGAATAGGTTTACCATCTCTATCGCGGCAACGGCTGCGTCGAAACCCTTGTTGCCGGACTTCGCCCCGGCCCGCTCTATCGCCTGCTCTATGGAGTCTGTTGTCAAAACGCCGAATATCACCGGGATTTTCACATCCATCCCCACAGCCGCGACGCCCTTGGAGACCTCCGCGCTTACATAATCGAAATGCGGAGTCGCCCCGCGTATTACCGCGCCGAGACAAATCACCGCGTCGTATTTCCCGGAGGAAGCCGCGATTTTCGCCGTAACCGGTATCTCGAACGCGCCAGGCACACGGACAACCGTGAGATCGCCGTCCTTCGCGCCGTTTCTTATGAGGCCGTCTTGCGCGCCATCCAGAAGTCTTGAGGTTATAAAATCATTGAAACGCGAAGCAATAATGCAGAATTTAAGTCCCTCGGCGCTTAGATTTCCCTGTATCTGCTTCATTCCGCCTCCTTCGAGATGTGCCGGGGTCAGCAGACTTTACCGCTCACCCGCTCCCGGCTCCCGCCTCTATACGTTCTCCAGTATGTGTCCCAGTTTCTGTTTTTTAGTTTTCAGGTATTTCAGGTTAATCGCATGGGCCGGTATCTCTATGGGCACCCTGCCCGTCACTTTCAGGCCGTAGCCTTCCAGCCCTATAATCTTGCGCGGGTTATTCGTCATAAGGCGCATTTTCTTAACGCCCAGGTCGACGAGTATCTGCGCGCCTATGCCGTAGTCCCGCAGGTCCGCCTTGAATCCGAGCTGGAGGTTCGCCTCCACGGTATCCATGCCTTTATCCTGAAGCTCGTATGCCCGCAGCTTGTTCACAAGACCGATTCCCCTGCCCTCCTGCCTCATATAAAGAATGATCCCCTTCCCCTCCTGCTCGATCATCTCCATAGCCTTGTGGAGCTGGTCTCCGCAGTCGCACCTGAGGGAATGCAGGACGTCGCCTGTCAGGCATTCGGAATGCACGCGCACCAGGACGTCGTCTCCGGGCTTAATATCTCCTTTGACAAGCGCGAGGTGGTTTAGGTCGTCCACGTCGTTTTCATACGCTATCGCGGTGAACTTGCCGTATTCGGTGGGGAGGCTGGTCACGGCGGCCCTCTTCACGAAAGATTCCCGGCGCATCCGGTACTCTATGAGGGACTTTATCGTAACCATCTTCAGCCCGTGCTCTTTGGCGAACTCGGAAAGCTCCGGGACCCTTGCCATTGTCCCGTCCTCGTTCATTATCTCACAGATAACCCCTGCGGGCGTAAGCCCGGCGATGCGGGCCAGGTCTACGGAGCCTTCCGTCTGCCCGGCCCGCCTTAAAACGCCGCCTTTTTGCGCCCGAAGCGGAAATATATGGCCGGGGTGGGCGAGGTCTTCCGGCTTGCAGTCCTCGCGCACTGCGGTGAGAATGGTAGTCGCCCTGTCTTTGGCGGAAATGCCCGTAGACACGCCTTTTTTGGCCTCTATGGACACAGTGAACGCCGTACCGAACGCGGATGTGTTTTTGGAGGACATCATCGGGAGTTGAAGCTCTTCAACCTTCTCGGCGGTCATGGAGAGGCATATCAGCCCGCGCCCGTATTTCGCCATGAAGTTTATAGCCTCCGGGGTAACCTTCTCCGCCGCCATGGTAAGGTCGCCCTCGTTCTCTCTATCCTCGTCGTCAACGAGTATTACCATCCTGCCGTCGCGGATATCGGCGACGGCGTTCTCGATGGTGTCGAATTTCTGCTTGCTGCGAGTCACTTTGGCCTTCCGATTATGGGGGAATATTTTTTGGGAAAAGAAATTATAACAACTCCGGTATGCCATGTAAAGCGAAAAAGGCAGCCCCGGACAGGGATACAGTCTGCCAATCTTACCCCTTCGCCTCGATGAGCGTATACGCCATGTGGGTTACATGCGTGTTTATCCTCTCCAGATACGTGAGCATGTCAAGGTGTATCGCGCTTGTCTCGAATGACTCCTTCAGGCCCTGTTTAAGCCTTTCGATATGGGCGTTTCTGTATTCCTTCTCAAGCGCCTCCATCCTCTCCTTGTTCTTCATAACCCTTTCGGCCAGGTCTAAGTCGTTTGCCGTAAAAGCGGCAACGGCTGTCTGGAAGTTCTCAGCCGCCTTCCTGTGGAAATCCCTTATCTCCAAGTGTCCTTCTTTGGAAAAGCTTAGGCCGTTCCTCATTTTTTTCCTTGCCAGGGCCATTATATTCTTGTCGATGGTATCCCCGATATTCTCCAGGTCGGAGGTAATCGATATTATCGAGAGTTCCCGCCTCGATTGCTCCTCGGTCAGGGACCCGGGTATCTTTGCAAGATAAAACCTTATGCCTCTGTCGAGCTTGTCCACCCGGTCGTCGGTCTCCTCTATGCCGGATATAAAGCCCTCGTCCTCCAGTTCGAATGCCTTCGGCACGTTAACCAGCATGTCCTGGACAATATCCGCCATTCTGAGCGTCTCTCTCGCCGCCTGGGAAAGGGCAAGAGGCGGCGTGGTCAGGACGGCCTCATCAAGGAATTTCGGCCCGAAGGGCTCATCCTCCTTTTTTCCCTTTACCGTCCTTTCCAGGAATTTCGCTGTCAAGGAAGAAAACGGCAGGAAAATAATGGCCAGGGCGGCGTTAAAAAACGTGTGGGCGTTGGCAATCTGCCTTATTACATTATCGGAACTGTGCTGGACAAGCTCCGCAAGCGGCCCCATCAGGGGGAAAAATATCAAAACGCCGATAACCTTGAAAAGCGTGTGGGCGTAGGCTACCCGTTTCCCCTCGGTAGTGCCTGTCAGACCTATAAACATGGCCGTGGCGCAGGTGCCGATATTTGCGCCTAAGATAATCGGCAAGGCCTGGTGGATGTCTATAAGGCCCTGCGAGGCGAGGCTTAAGGCCACGCCGATTGTCGCGGCGCTCGAATGGACAAGGGCGGTAAAGACCGCGGAAATCGCGAGTCCTATTATCGGGTTGTTCTTAAGCACTACCAGCATGAGGCGGAATATCTCGGATTTCCCGAGCGGAGCCATCGCATCCGACATTATTTTTATGGACAGGAATATAAAACCGAACCCAAGAACCGCCTGGCCCGCATCCTTCCATATACGGCTCTTCCCCAGGTACACCCCCAGAAGGCCAAGGCCGATTAAGAGTATCGAGTATTCCATGATGTTGAACGCGATTATCTGCACTGTAACCGTGGTGCCGATGTCCGCGCCAAGTATGACTCCGAGCGTCTGGGCGAACTGCATTATGCCGGAGTTGACAAACCCGACAAGCATGACGGTCGTGGCGGTGGAAGACTGTGTAAGCGTGGTAATGATAATACCCAGGAGAAGGGCCGACGTTCGGTTCCTGGTGAGGTAGTTCAGGGCCTGTTTTAAGTGCGGACCCGCAGCCTTCTGAAGCCCTTCGCCCGTCTGGCGTATGCCATACACCAGGAGCATCAGGCCCCCGAAGAGGGAAAAATACATGAGACTCGTCATAATACCCGGATTATTATTTAAAACCTGCTGTAGATTCCTCGGCTGCGCTCGGAATGACAGCCAAATTCGGATTCTTCGCTTCGCTCAGAATAACAACGCAAGCCTGTCGATTTCCTCCCGCGTCCGCTTCTCGGTAACAGCGATGAGCGTCTTTCCCCGAAGCTCCGGATAATAATCGCCAATATCCAGTCCGCCGATAATTTTATCCTTTAAAAGCCGTTTGTTCAACGCTTTAATATCCTTGCAGGCAACGACGAATTCCTTGAAGAACGGCGCATTGAAAGGCGGCTTTATCCCCTTCTTCTTAAGTTCGTCCATGGCGTAGTGGGACTTTTGAAGGCAAAGGGACGCAACATCTCTCAAGCCGCGCCAACCCATGGTCGAAAGATACACCGCCGCCGTCAGGGCGACCAGGGCCTCGTTAGTACATATATTGGATGTCGCCCGTTCCCTTTTTATATGTTGTTCCCGCGCCTGAAGGGTCAGGACATATCCGCGCCTCCCGCGCCTGTCTTTTGTCTCGCCGACTATCCTTCCCGGCATTTGCCGGATAAAGTCCTCCCTGCACGCGAATATGCCGAGATACGGCCCGCCGAAGGACATTGATTTACCCAAGCCCTGCCCCTCTCCGACGACAATGTCGGCCCCCAACTCTCCGGGACTTTTCAGGATTCCCAGGGCAATCGGGTCCACAACGGCAACAAGGAGCGCTCCCCGCTCGTGTGCGGCCTGGGCGGCGGTTTTTAAGTCTTCGATGCAGCCGAAGAAATTCGGATATTGTATTATCACGGCGGCGGTGGAAGTCCCGATGTCCTGGGCAAGGGCCTGCATGTCAGTCGTCCCGGACACGGCGTCGTATGGTATCTCCACTACCGGAGACTTGACTCCCCGCATGTAGGTCTTCAGCGTCTGCCGGTAGTTTGGATGCACCGCCCTGGATACGGCAACCTCATGCCTCTTTGTAAGTCTCTGGGCCATCAGCGCAGCCTCGGCCATGGCGCTTGCCCCGTCGTACATGGAGGCGTTAGCCGCGCCCATGCCGGTCAGCTCGCAGACCATGCTCTGGTATTCAAAGGCCGCCTGGAGAGTTCCCTGGCTCACCTCCGCCTGATAAGGAGTGTAGGACGTGGCGAACTCGGAGCGGGACGTTATGAACCGGACGGCGGACGGGATGAAGTGGTCGTATGCGCCGCCGCCAAGGAAACAGGCATATTTCGATGCATCGGCGTTTAGCGAGGCCATCTCCTTAAGCTCGGCCATAAGCTCTATCTCGGAGAGAGCGGGCGGGAGATTAAGCGGTCCTTTCAGGAGAAGCCCTTCGGGGATTTCCTTTATCAGGTCTTTAAACTCGCGCGCCCCCGCCGCATCGAGCATAAGTCTTTGGTCTTCCGGCGTATTGGGGATATATCTCATTTTGAGGCCGGGCTGCCGGTTGAAGCCGGACTACCGGCTTTTCTGTAGAATGGAAACTCGGCAACTTCCGCCGCGTGCGCCTTACCGCGTATAATTATCGCGGCGTCGTTTATTCCGGCGGCGGGGATATACGCCATTGCGATGCCTTTATGCAGCGAGGGAGAAAAATTTCCACTCGTTACGACTCCAATCTCTTTCCCGCCCGAAGTAACCGGACAGCCGCGCCTCGGCACGCCCGGATCGGTCAGGGC